>CANRGA010000012.1 GCA_947630055.1 uncultured Bacilli bacterium | reverse complement strand
AATATAAAATAAATTTTGTTCAAGTTTCATGGCTATGTGTGCCTTGAACGAAGTGAAAGGAATGGATGGTTAATATGGCAAAAGTAGAAGTAATTAAAAGTGAAAAAATTAATAACAATGGTACTGCCATTTTGATATTCATAATTGTTGTCATTGTAGGAGTTGTTATAGCCGTAATCTTAACAGAATCAGATCTATTTAATACAAACGGTGTTATGGGAAAATGGGTAGAATATGATAACCCAGAAAATACAATAGTGTTTAATAATTCAACAGTTACATTTACAATGAATGGTGAAAAATCAACTTTTAAATATGAAGGTAAAAAAGCAATTACAATTTATTCACCCGGAGAAGCAACTGAAATACATTGTATAGTTGAACATAATTATGAACAATTACAATGTGGTCAAGTAATTTATGTCCGTGAAATTAATAATTAATAAAGTAAGAAATGTTATTATTGTAAAGTTCAAAACTAATTAAGCATATCTAAAATAGATGTGCTTTTCTTTTAAAAAAATTAATGTTAAAAATTGTTATTATCCGTTGCATTATAAAAATTAAGCTGTTACCTTACTAATTAAAGTAAGGAGGTGATTTCATGATTTGGAAATATTCAGATGGTGGTAGATCTAAATATTTTAAAGGTATAAATGCTGGTGATTGTGTTTGCAGAGCAATTAGTATTGCTGAAAATAAAGACTATAAAGATGTCTATAATATGATTAAAAATTATGTAAATGATTATAGACAAAATGTAGATCCTGAAGATGACAGTCATCCTAGGTCAGGAATTTCTAAACCTTTAATTAATAAAATAAATGCTAGTATTGTTAAAAAGGCTACTGTTAACATACCAACAACTTCTAAAAAAATAATAATTTTTTCTTTATTTTTCTTTTTCATATAAGCCCCATCTAAATTATACTAAAAAATTATAAAATAAAAAATCCTTTTTAGGGGATCTTTTATTTTTCTTTAGTATTTTTTAATTCATATACTACATCAGCATTATCACAAACATTTTTAGAATGAGTTACAATAATAACACATTTATTTTCTTTATGCGCAAGATTTTTAAATATAGTTAATATTTCATCTTCCGTATCTTTATCTAAATTACCGGTTGGTTCATCGGCTAAAATAATTTCAGGATTATAAGACAAGCTTCTGGCAATAGCTATTCTTTGTTGTTCACCACCAGATAACTTTAAAACTCGTCTGTTAGCAAAACTTTCGTTAAGCCCAACACTTTGCATTAACTCTATGGCTTTTTCTTTTTTATTTTTAACCTTAACTTTACTTATATCCATTGATAAAATAATATTTTCACTTGCAGTTAAATGCGGAAGCAAATTATAACTTTGAAAAACAATGCCAATATAAGTATTACGATAAGTATCTAAATCAATTTTCTTTAAATCCTTATTATTATAATAAATATTACCTGTATATTTTGTTTCTAAACCACTTATTAGAGATAAAAGAGTTGTTTTACCACTACCACTTTTACCTTTAATAGCATATACTTTACCTAATTCAAAATTATAATTAATATTTTTTAAAACATATTCATCTTTTTTAGCATCTTTATAACGATAACTAACATCTTTAATTTCTAATATTTTATTTTTGCTCATTTAGCTTCGCTCCTTTAAAATTGTAAGTGGGGAAAATCTCGAAATAGTAACCATACTAGCAAGAGAACTTAATAAAGTAAGTAATACACCTATACCAAGTAATTCTCCTAAAACTTTAAAGTCAACAACTGCATCTATTTTATCAACTTGTTTAATTTGGGCAATGCCAAAATTATATTTGTGACCATTGTCCACTGGTCTTTCTTCCCTATCTATACCAAAATTCTTACTAACATCGTCATAACTAGATGTCGTATTCTCTATTTCATTTTTAAGTAAACTATTAGCCACTGGCACACTTGTAAATGATCCAATTAAAGCCCCAAGCATTAAAGATACGATACAAACAATAAGTAGTTCTAACATAAATTGGCAAGATACTTTTATTTTCTTCATCCCAACAGTTCTTAAAACACCTATTTCATATTTTCTTTCTCTAATATTTATCATATTAATTACAACTAAAACAACACTACCAATAATTAAAGTAATAATTAAGAATGTTGTTGCAAAGTTTTTAACATTATCAATTGATGAAGTTGCATTTTCAATTTGTTCTAAATTATTTACTAAAGTATAGTATTCACTAATACCTTTATCTTCTACTTCTTTATTAAATTTTTCAATATCATCTTTACTATTTAAAATAAATGTTGGCGTAATTGTGGCACTTAAATCTTCATTTTTACTTAAAATATTTTTTATTGCATTAACATTAGTTATTATTTCATTAGCAGAATTAGAAAACATTGAGGCCATGTTATTAGCTTCATCAGTATTTTCTTTATAAATACCTGTAACAGTAAATTCATAAGTATTTTTATCATCATCGACATCTACTAAAGTAATTTTATCACCAACAGAAAGCTCATTTAAAGTTGCTAATTCTTCGGAGATAACACAATTTGCAGAAGCAAAATCATTGCTTACCTCTCCATCAGTAATTTGGTAGTTGCCATTAATAAAGTTTTTCATATCTTCATAAGAATTATAACCAATCAATTGAAAAGCACCATTTTGGGCTTTTTCATTAAATATCTTTTCGGTTGTTTTCGTGGTAGTCTTTTTACTTGCAAAGTCACCTCCCATTGGGCCTCTACCTTCTCTATCACCACCCCATGGCGTAGTTTCCGTTTTAACTTCTGTTTTTTCTTTAACTAATGAATCTGTTGCTTCTTCTAAATCTTTACCATTAATTCCTAAACTATAAGTATAATAATATTCTTTCACATATTTACTATCACCATAATTATTGATTTCTTCTTCGGTTATAGGTTCTATTTCATTAAAAGCCTCAATCATTTCTTCTTGGGTTTTATCGCCATCTTTTAAAGAATTCATTAAATTATTACGATTCATCCCAATAGTTACTTCAATTGGATTTTTATTTTGATAAGCAGTAACTATATCACTAGCACTTTGTCTTATTGCTAAAGTTATCGCACAAGATGCAGAAATTACAATGATAATAATCGCAATTAAAATATTCCTTCCTTTATTTCTTATAATAGATGTTAAAGCATTTTTTAAAATATACATATTTATCTTTCCTTTCTGGCCCATTATAACATATTAATTATGTAATTTATGTGAACTTTATTAGTATTTTTCAAGAAAAAAGATATTCACCTTAGCAAATATCTTAATTAATAATATGAATTTTAATTTTATATTATCCTATTAAAGCTTGAATTTGATCTTTAAAGAATAAAAATAGGATTAAATATAAAATAACACCAATTACATAAACTAAAATATATGATTTGGCATAATTTCGAACATTAATATTCTCATCTTTACTAAATGAAAAAACTAGTATCATAATTACACCAATTATAGGTAAGGCAAATAAGATGCTATAACCTAAATAACCCCACATAGATATTGGCTCATATTGTTCTGGAATATTTTTTTCTTTTTCATTACTCATAAACTACATTTCCTTCCAAGTATTATTATATTATATATTCTAACTTATTGACAAATACCTTTTAAATCGTTTTTTAAATTAAAATCACTATTACCATTTGATAAATAAATATTAAAATTATGATATTTGCCTTGTTGATAATTAGGATAAATCTCAGCAAAGTAATTGGTTAATGCATCTATAACAATTTTATCTTCAGTATCTATTATTATATAAATATTATCATTATTAGTAACTTTAACTAAAGAATTTTTAACATTAGATAAATTAACAGCAATTATATTAGATAATTTTTCATCTTTAATAGTATTACTTTCACTAATAATATAACCATCTAAAAAACTTTCTAAACATAACAAATCTATATTATCGATTAATTCATATTTAACTTTTAAATCTTTATCTACTTCAACATTATATTTTCGTACATTTATTAAATTATTAGAATTTACTTCATAAGTATTTATTAGAACTGTAGTATTGCCTACTTCTTTCGGTATAAAATGTAAACTTATAATATATTTACCATAATCAAGAGTAGCATTTTTATAATCAAGTTTAGCCTCGACTACTTTATTATCAACATTAACTTTTATTCTTGGCGACATAGTTGCCTCATTTTTAACTGGCAATTTAATACTAAAGGTAGTATGTTCATATTTGTATTCTTTAGTATATTCTATTTTATAATTTTTTAATTCTTCTTCGATATCTTGAATATCAACACGATAAGGTGATTTATTATCATTAAGTAAATCTTTAACTAAATATTTATCTTTATCATTAATTATGGCATAAACTTCACCACTTTTGTGACAAGGAAAATAATAACTATAAAATTCATTTTCATAAAATTTATCTAAACCTTCTTGGCAAGTTGATGACTCATCTACTATTTTCATTCGATATTGTAATATATCAAGATTTTTTTGATAAAGATAATCGTGATATTTAATTACCCCATAAATAGCTAAAATAATCATAACAAATAGACATATTAGTTTAATTAACTTTTTCTTATCTATTTTATTTTTTTCCAGTAAGAAAATATTTTTAATTAAATCATTAATAGTCTTTATTTTAAGTACTTTAAACATAATTAATGAGCCACCAACATTTAGAATTATGTCATCAATATCAAATCTACCAGCGCCACCAAATAATTGGAGTAATTCAATACCTAAAATAATTGTTAACATAGTTAAGAAAAATGTTTTAAAATTATTTTGTTTTTTAAATAAAAGTGGTAAAAAGAAAGCCATTGGCATTAAAGCCACAAAGTTACCTAAAATATTATAAAATATCGTAGCACTATCAGTTAAATTATTAAAATTCTCTATTAAATATTCATAAATAGTTCTAAAAGGAATTAAATTAACTGAATTTTTTAAATATTCTAAGTTAAATGAAACAAATAAGCCATTTCTTCCCCAAGTTGTATCAAATAAAGTTAAATCAATAAATAATAAAATATACAAAATAAAGAATAACCATAAATTAATTTTTAAAGGTTTATCATTTTTATAATATTTAGAAAGTAAAACTCCACCAAAATAAAATAATATCAAAGAAATGATAATAAATAATACTGTTACCTCAAAATTAATTGAGATATTAGGATTAATTGCATTTACAATATAATATGCATCTATTATTAATGCTAAAGCATAAAATAAATAACCAAATATTTTCTTATTCATAAGACATCTACTCCTTTTTTTATTTTCTTTCTAAAGAATCATTTATTATTTTATAAAATTTACCAACTATGTTTTGTTCTTCTTTAGTTACATCTATCGTATTATAATCAAAATTAATAACATTACCTTTACCATCTTGATAAGTTATTTGATGATTACTCATATTATAACTCCATTCTTCTCTATTTGTACTATTATCACGAATTATATTTATTAAATTGTTAACTAAATTTATTTCTGTAGTTATACCATTTTCAGTTTTAATATATCTGTATTCATCATTATATTTTTCATATCTACTTCTAAGTCTAAATAATAAATATTTATCTTCCACATTAATTGGGTTATTTGTTTTTTTATTTTCAACACCAATATTATCTCTTTTTAAATGAAAAATTTTTTTATTAACATAATCTTTTATTAAACTTAATTTCATTTGTTCCATAGTATCCTCATAATAAATATTTAAATACATATTTTTCATAATATAGTCTAAATTAGAAGTATCAAAATAATCATCATATCCCATATAATCTCTAAACATAAGTGTATCACCAGTATTAGAAGCAATAAAATGTTTTTGATGATTTTTATCAGCATAAAATAATGTTAATCTAGTAATTTTATCTTCTTCATTCGTTAATAGAAAATCACTAGCATCAAAATAAATATTTTCATTAGTTATGATAAACAGTCCATCACTTAAATTAACATTTTCACTATTTCCATTAATAGTATAAATTTTTACAGATTGATAAGATATTAAAAAATAATACAGAAGAAAAAGAATAATAAATATTACTAAAGAAAATGATAATATCTTAATTATTTTATTTTTCTTATTTTTAGCCTTATATAAAGATAGTGTTACATTATTTATGACATCTTCATTATTACTATTTACCTTTTCACCACTTAAAAACTCATTAATTGAAATATCTAGTATTTCACATAAATCTTTAAACAATGATAAATCAGGCATATTTTTACCATTTTCCCAATTGCTAACCGAACGATTTGATACTCCAAGTTTGCTTGCAAGTTCTTCTTGCGTTAATTTTATTGCCTTTCTTCGTTCAGCAATAAACTTTCCGATTTTTTCTTGATTCATTTTGCACCTCTAAGCCAATTTTACAATAAAGTTATTTTTAATAACACGAAATAAAACTAGAATTACCTCTTTTTAATGGGTTTAAAAAATAAAATAATAAAAATCACAAAAATAGCTACTATTATCAGCATAGAATATTCTTTATTTTTAAAACTATAATATGTAGCATAACTTAAAACCCCTACTACATATAATAAAAATGTGAATTTAAAAATATAATGAAATACTTTAGCAAGTTTATTTTTACTCAAAAGAATACAGATATTTCCACCTAACATAGAACTGGCACATACTAAAAAGGGACTAATTATAATTTTACCAACTAAATTATTTTGGCAAAATGCCCATGATAAAATAATTATAGCTATAATAGACATTATAATATTTCTAATTGTCCAAATATTTTTGATATTCTTATTCATAACTTATCACATCTTTATTATATAATATTTTTTCTTTGATTAATATGCTATAATTATTTTGAGGTAAAAATATGAAGAAGTTTGTTTTAATTTTTATGTTAGTTTTAATGCCTTTAATGGTAAGTGCTAAAGATATTACAGATGTATCTACTTATAAAATTAATGATACTATAGCTAGTAAATTAAAAGATAATAATGAAAATAGTTATCTATCTATTAGTAAAGGATCTACTATAAGTATTACTAGTGAAGAAGATATATATGGAATTTATATTATATATGAACTAAGTAGTCAAACTGGTAATATAAATATTAATAATAAAAATATAAATATTGGTGTTAATAACTTTTTACATGAATACATTGATTTAAAAGAAAATAAAAGTAAAGAACTTACTATTACATATGATAATGATGTTAAAATTGGCGAAATTTATGTTATTGGGGAAGGTGAGATACCCGAATATGTCGAAATATGGAAGACACCTTGTGAAAAAGCTGATGTTTTATTATTCTCTACGCATAGTGATGATGAGCAACTATTCTTTTTAGGTCTTCTTCCTACTTATGTTGCAAGAGGAGCTTATACCCAAGTAGTTTATTTTACTAATCATTTTGATAATCCAAAAAGATTACATGAACAATTACATGGTTTATATACAGTAGGTATTAGAAATTACCCTATTATCGGAATTGTCCCTGATGCTTATTCTGAATCTTTAAATGGGGCTTTAAATAATTTAAAAAAGGCTAATTTAACCGAAGAAGATGCCTTAAACTTTGAAGTAGAAAATATAAGAAGATTTAAACCACAAGTAGTTGTAGGACATGATGAAAAAGGAGAATATTCTCATGGTCAACATATTTTAAATACTTATATTTTAGAGCAAGCTATTGAAAAAGCTAATGATAGTGCATTCCATCCAGAATCTTATAATAAATATGGTAATTGGAATGTACCTAAAACTTATCTTCACTTATACAAAGAAAATCAAATTACAATGAATTATGATATACCACTTGATTATTTTAATGGTAAAACAGCTTATGAAGTATCTAAAGAGGGTTATAGTAAACATAATAGTCAACAATGGACATGGTTTACAGGTTGGATTAATGGTAAAAATAATGAATATACTAAAGCTACTGATATTAAAACTTATTCTCCTTTAGAATTTGGTCTTTATCGTAGTTTGGCTGGTGAAGATGTTAATAAAAACGACATGTTAGAAAATATTACTTTATATAAAGATCAAGTAAAAGAAGAAGAAAATAAAGATAAAAATACAATTAATAAAAAAGAAGACAAAACAAATAAAAAAGATATTAAATATTACATAGAAAAATATAAAGATTATTTACTTCCTGTAGGTTTAATACTTATATCAATTATTTTATTATTAATAATACTTAGAAGAAAAAAATAAAATATTGATATTTTAATAATATTTGTTTATACTTAAGTTATAGGAAGCGTGAATTTCACGTCACCTAGTTACCTAAATGACGTTATCCTGGTATTACTACTTGGACGACGTCTTTTTTTAGTTATGTATATACAATATACAGTAATCTATCTTTTATATTCTAAATATTGATAAAGTCTCTTAAAAAAACAAATACTTAATATATTTGTTTCAAAATTTATTTTTAATTATTATTATTTTTTACAATTATAGTATATTTACTAATTCCTTTATAATATCCATCATCAGTAAAATCATCACTATCATAAGTAAAAGCAGTTAATTCAATATCAGATGTTATTTCATTTACTTTTTTACCTGCTGTAAGTTTAATTGATGTAAGCAATGTTTCTTCATTCATTTCTTCTTCAGTAGTATGACTATACCAAGAACCATTACGATGATAATCATCATATAAATATATTTCTAAATAATCAAAGAATTCTTCACTATCTTTAGGTCTTAAAATAGTTTTATTTATTTTATTATCACCAATACTAAATTCAATAAGATATCCTATTCGATAGTTATCAATATTACTATATTTATTTTTATACTCATCAATTAATTGAATTTGATTTTTACTACTTATTAATTCCTCATTAGTATAAAATACTTCAAAAGATGATATATCTTTATGATATTCCCATTTAGCATTATACTCTTTTATTAATTCTCTTTCCTTGCCATTATGATAGTTTTTATATAATCCTACTACTATTGGATTATTATCAACATATTCTGGCTCTTTTTCTTCATCTACTTCTTGTTTTTCTTCAGTTTTATTTTCTTTAGGTTCATCTACTTTGTTATCATTATTAATAAATAGATATATACCAAAACAACTAGCAACTAAAATTAATATTATAGTTATCCATAAAATTATCTTTTTCATAAACTATTATTTATATTCCTTTAATTTTTCATCTATCCAGGCATCTAAATTTTCTTTTAAAGGTAAAAATCCTTTTCTAGTCTCTTCTACTTTACTACCTGATAGTTCTTTATAATTTATATTTTTAATTGATAATTTCATTTTTTGACTTTCTTCGTCAATTTCTAATATTTGACAATAAATAGTTTCACCAATTTTAACATAGTCATGAATATCTTTAACAAAATCTTCTGATACTTCTGATATATGAATTAAACCATCATGCCAAGGATCAACACTAACAAAAATACCGTATTTAGTTATCCCTGTTACATGAGTTTTAATAATATCTCCCACTTTATAATCATTCATTATATTAACCTCTTAATAAAAGTATAGCATAAAACTAATTTACTTACAAAAAATATTTGTTATAATATTAATGTGATTTGTCATGAAAAAAGAAAATATTGAAGATAAAATTAAAGAAATGATTGAAAATATTAGACCATATCTAAATATGGATGGTGGCGATATTGAATATGTTAAATATGAAGATAATTATGTCTATATAAAATTAACTGGAGCTTGTGAATTTTGTTTAGGTCAAGATAGTACGATAAATGATGGCCTACTTAAAATGATGCAAGAAGAAATACCAGAAATTAAAGGAATAATTAATATACCTATTTAATTATTTTTCTTTAAGCAACCAGTCTATTCTTTCTAAATTAGTATATTTACTTATTTCATAGTAGGCTTCTTTTAAAAATATTTCATAATCGTCTACTTTTTTTATAATAGGAATTAACTTTTCCTCATCAGCACCATTATTCATTATATCTTCATAGATATCAAAATAATATGATGGATATAATAGTCTTGCATATAACATATGATAACTATATTGAGTTAATTTTTTTATTTTTAAATAAGTTATTAAATCAAGTAAACTATCTTCACCATTAAAAAATTCAATTTTTAAATATCCGGCAATATCTCGTACTTCTAAATCAAATATAAAACTTAAAGGATTTAAATAATTTAAATTAGTATTGGGATAAAATACTCTGCGATGGGATAAAACAATATTATCATTTTCACTTATGCCAATAACTCTATTAATTTTATTAACATAACTAATAGCATTTTCAGCAAGGCCAATATAATAACTAAAAGAATCCAAAATAATTGATTTATCTTTGCCTAGTTCTTTTATTTGGTATTCAAAATAATCAATTTTTTTACTCCAAAGTTCACCCCAATTATTACGATATAATTTACTATTAGTACTATTTAATTTTAATTTATCAATATATTCACAAAGTGTTATAAAATTTATTTCTTCATTTTTAGAAGAATTTATTTTTAAAAGAATATAATAATTATCTCCAACTTTAGTTAAAACATTACCAAGTCTATTTATAATAATATCATGGCATCTTATGCCCTTTAATTTAAGTTCATTAGTGAGCGTTACTAAATCTCTTAATTCTTCTTCGGTTCGATTAAAAAAAACAAAATAAAAATCTTCACCTAAATATTTAAATGAAGTATAGTTGCTATGTTCTTCAGTATCAATAATATCAAAATTATAGTAATAATTAATTATCTCTTTCATACTTAATAAATTGTATGAAAAAAGTTGAGTGTTTATTTACTCAACTTTATTTATTATTTTCTAATTCTTTTTCAAATTTTTGAACTAAAGCATCAAACATGTTTTCACAAGCTTGCATAAATGCTTCTTTTTGTTCTTTAAAAGGACTTTCATTTTCAGAATCTGGTGTTATAGACACAACTGGTTCATTTTCCGGTACAACAGATTGTTCAACAGGTTGAACATTATCTACTGCTGGAGTTTCTAATGCTGGAGCTGGTGTATCTTCATTAACATTTGTAGGAGTCTCAGGAGTTACAACAGTTTCAGTAGCCTCAGGTGTTTTAATATCTCCGAATACTGGAATTGGCGCATTTAAATCAATTGATGTATCAGGCACTGGATTAACTGCAGCTGGATTATCCATAACTGGAGCACTAGGTATTCCTAAGTCTACAGCTGGTGTTTCAGCTAAATTATTAGTATCAACATTAGGAGTTTCATTAACTACTGGAGCTTGCTCAACTTGTGGTGCTGGAGTTTCAACTGTTGGAGTAACATCAGCTACAGGTGCTTCTGGTGTTGGTTCTGTAGGTGTTGCAACTGAAGATGCTGGTGTAGCATTCTCTACTATTGGGGATGCTGGAGTCTCTACAGTAGGTTGATCCATAATTGGTTTATTATCAACATTAATATCAGCAATACCAACTTCATTATTTTCTGGCTCACTACCAGCAATAGTATATGCTTTCTTTAAAGAATCGAAAGATGGTACTGGTAAAGTAAGTTGTGTGTAATAAACATCATTAGCAGGCAAGACACTTGCTACTTTTACAAGTTCAACCCCACTACCAGCAATTATATTCTTTAAATATTCTTTTACTATTTGCCATTCATTTTGATCTTCTATTTTAATTAATTTACCATTTTCTAATTTACATACTAAAATAATAGGTAATCCCATTGAACCATTCATTTCATTATCTAAAATTACATATTCAAAATTATTAGCTTGAAATGCAATAATTAATGGTTTCTCTACTACTGCTCCTGATTCTAAATTTATTTTAATTTTGCCCATCTTAAGTCAATCCCTTCACTACTATAACATTATAACAAAACTATTTTTGTTTTTCAACTGCATTAATACTACACTTTTTTAAAATAAAGTATTTACAACCATATGCACAATTATTTTTAATATAATCATCAACACTTTTAATATTATTAAATGATTTAACATTTTTATTATTTTCTTTATAAAAACCTTTAAGTCTTACTTTACCATAAGCCCAGTCACCAACAATATAATCAAAATCTTTATAATAATCAGTTACTATTTCATCAAGAGGAGTACTTTTTACAGTCTCACCATAATCTTTTTCAACTTCATATTCTATATCATTAATTTTAATTTTCATAAAACCTCCCTAAAAAACTATTGTACTAAATATTACTACCACCATAATAGTAGTTACTATAACACTCATAATAAGTAAAATATCAACATAACCATTACCAGTTGTTATTGGACTATTTTGCATTTTTATTTCTTTTAATTTTTCCTCTAATAAATAATCTTTATTAATAGCATTTTCACTTATATCAAATGATTTATATATTTCTTTATTTAATTTATCAACATCTTCAGCATTCATTTTGCTTATATCAGCAACACTGACATTAAACAATTTATAAATATCGAATTTTAATAATTTTTTTTCTTCTTCTACTTCCTCTACTTTTGGTTTTTCTAACATTTTATTTTGATAATAAGCTGCTATTTCATAAATATCACTAGCATTTAAATAATTATAAGATTGTCTTAAAATATTTGAAGTCCCTGGTGTATATAGAAGATCAAAAAAGTCTTTACTTTCATTATCGGTTAAACCGAAGTTTAATCTTTTTAAAGTAAATAAATCTATCAATGCTTTTTGAACACTAATAAAATAAGTATTTTCTTCTCTTTTAATTGCTAAACTATTTCTTCTTTCTATTAAATAAAAATCAGAAATAAGTTCAAATAAATTTTCAATGTCTTCTTTTTTTGCTCCAAACTTCATTAAATTATTTTTAAATGCTTCTTCATTTTTAATTTGGTAAGGATTAATTATATCAAGTTCACCATATATACTTATAAGCATTCTAATTACAACAACTAAAAAAGAATTATAAAGAACACTTTCTACTTTGTCTTTACTGCTCATATAATCATTAATTGCTTTATCTAATGCTTCATTAATAAAATATGGCTCCATACTCTCACCTATTTTAAAGTATACCATATTTTTTTTATTTAGGGAATATCTAAAATACCGCTGCTAGATTCATAAGTACCACCATAAAATTCTGGTACACTACCATTAACTACTAAAGAGGAAACTAAAATATTATAATGAAATTTACTATTATCTTTTTTTAGGGGTGTAATCATTAACTTTTGCATTTCAACTGTTATATATACTTCTAACAAAGCATTATTAAAACCATAATTAGTTACTTTAGTTTTAACATTAGTTAAAAATGTTTCATTAAAATTAACTACAATAGGTATTCTGGGTCCTATATTATTTAAAAATATATTATCGCTGCCTAAAAATAATGGTACTTTTAAAATCAAACCATTTTTACCATTTTCTAAATATTTATTATACATTGAAACATCTATCTTACCACTTTCCAAATTAATTAAGGCATCTTTAAGTACTTTAGTTACATCAGTTAAAATTGTATAAGTTTTTTCCAAATCATAATTAACTGATAATATCTCTCCTTTATTATTTTTATTTATTTCCAAAATATCTTTAACTGATGATTTATTAATGACATCATTAGTTATTAACTCATTAAAAAATTGATAGATTATTTCATCTATTTGTTCACTTGCTAAAATACTAGCTTTTTTAGATACTTTATTAGAATATATATTAAGCAAAAAAATGTTAGTAATAATAAGACCAAAAAATACAATTAGAAGATTTTTCTTAATTGTATTTTTATTTTTTACTTTATGTAATTTTAACCTTCTCATAGTAAATACTATGAAAAATAAATCGTTTTAATAAGTAATACTACTCCCGCTATGAAGACTAAAACAATAATACCAATAACTACTTTAATGAAAACATTACTAGATTCCATATCTTTAGAAAAATCTTCGTCGATATCTTCAAAATCTTTTTTCTTAATAGCATTTGATGAAGTATAGAATGAATTAACTAAATTAGTAGTACTAGTATTAGTATCAGTTTTACTTAATTCTTCTGTTTCTTCTCCATCTTTTTTAGCAACTTCTTCTTTTAAGCCAGTTAATACTTCAGTATTACCACTACCTTTTAAATCACTTAAAATATCTAAAGATGTATTAGTAGCACTATTCTTTTCATTAAGGGCAATTGTATTAATTAAACTCTTTAAATTATCTTCTTCTAAATCATCTAATTCTTCTTGTTCACTTTCTTTTTTAGCTTTTTCAATATCTAAATTTTTTAATATATCAAATTGCGTATCTCTTAATTTTTTTAATCTTTCTTCTTCATAGTTTTCACTTTTTTGTTCTCTTGCTTTTTCTAAAACTACGTTTATATCATATTCTTTAGTAGTTTCCTCTTCTTCTTTTTCTTCTTCAGTATCCTCTAATCTAATACTTCTTCTTTTCGGAATTTCATTATATTTATTATCAAGAATTTTTTTGATCTTATCAACATCTATTTCATTTTTATTTTCACCTAAAATAGTGGCATTACTTTTAACTTCATAACCATCTATTTCACTTTTACTAATCTCTTTATATAACTCTTCATTTTTATGAACTCTTGAGCTTACTACTTCATCATTATTTTCATAATATTTATCTAATCGTGAATTCATAAGAGAACACCTCTATTATTAATATACCATAAACGACATTTTTTTTATAGACTATTTTAAATTGTTTGACAATTCCTTTATATTATAGGTGTAAATTAATTGCTTTTAATCTATTTTTTTTATATAATTTAGAAAGGAGGAAACAAATAATAATTATGAAAAAATTAAATGTTAACAAAGAAGCTTGTATTGGCTGTGGTGCATGTGTTGCCATTGATTCTGAACATTTTGACTTTGGTGATGATGGTTTATCTGAAGCTATTAGCCAAGAAAATTTAGATAGTGAAAATGTAGCAAATGCCATTTCATCATGCCCTACTAATGCTATTAGTATTGCAGATGTTGAGGGTGAAGAAAAAGAATGTTGCAGTTGTTGTGAAGGCAAAGAATGCTGTTGCAATGATGAAGAAGAAGCAGCTTAAGGCTGTTTTTTTATGATATAATTTTCAGATTTCTACATATAATATATATATAATATAAAGAAACATATTGATATTTATATAATAATATGTTATTATATTAACTAGAAAGCGAGATGATTATATGGCAAATCTAACCAGTGTAATTAATGTTAATGTTCCCACCGATGTTAAAAATGAAGCAAATAAATTATTTAATAACCTAGGTCTTAATATGAGTACCGCTATTAATATGTTTTTAAAAAGAGCAATATTTGAAAGAGGCCTACCTTTTGAAGTAAAAGAGTATAATCCTACCCCAAATAAAGAATTATTAGAAGCTTTAAAAGAAGGAGATCAAATAATCAAAGATATTAAAAATGGTAAAAGAAAACCATATGATAGTCCAGAAGAATTATTTGCAGATCTAGACAAGGAATAATATGAAAACAGATTTTAACTTTAAAAATTCAAAATACAAAATTGATGCAACTAATAATTTTAATAGGCAATACAAAACAATTAAGAAACAAGGAAAAGATTTAAATAAGTTAAAATATGTTATTAAAAAATTAGCAAATGGTGAAGAACTAGAAAGAAAATATAAAAATCATAAATTAATTGATAACAATGTTTATCAAGATTGCTATGAATGTCATATATCGCCAAACTGGTTATTAGTTTATAAAATTTATGGTGATGAATTAATATTATTGCTTTTTGCTACTGGCAGTCATGCGGAATTATTTAAAAAATAGGAAACTTCCTATTTTTTTATTTTTATTTTATTTCATTTTTTATCCAAGACATTATTAATTCAACAATAAAATCTATTTCATTGTTAGTAAGTTCTCGATTTGGGCTAATATGATACCATTTAAAAAGACATTTTCTACAACATGTAGCAGTGGCATGTTCGGCAATAAAAACAGGATGACCTCTCATTGGAGTTTGTTTACCATCATTTAAAATAGTTTTAGGGGCAAGTCTTTTGTTAATAAAATCATAGGCATGACTTTTAATGGTATCTAAACCTTTAGTTTGAATATATAATTTATCTTTTTCAGATAAATGAAAAGAACTACGAAATTTAGAATTTTGTAGTTTTAATAAATAATTATTTATGTCCATATAAAGATTTAACCTCATCATGAGAAAGAAGACGATATTCACCACTTTTTAAATTACCTAAAGTTAAATTACCATAGGCAATTCTTGATAATTTTAAAACATCATAACCTAAAGTAGCAAATAATTTTCTTACGATATGATTTCTACCTTCATGAATAGTTACTTCTACTAAAGAAGTATTTTTTTGTTTATCTATTTCTTTTACTTTCATATGATCTACTTTAAGAATTCTTTCATCTATTTTGATACCTTTTCTAATTTGTTTAAAATCTTCTTCGTTTAAAATACCATCTATTTTCGCAATATAAGTTTTTTGGATTTTATGTTTTGGATGCATTAAAATATTAGCAAGTTTTCCATCATTAGTTAAAATAATTAAACCAGTTGTATCATAATCAAGTCTTCCTACGGGATATATTCTAGTATTTGTTTTAATTAAATCTATAACAGTTTTTCTTCCCTTATCATCACTAACACTACAAATAACTTCCCTTGGCTTATTAAGTAAATAATATTCTTTTAAAGGATCAGTTTTTAATACTTCGCCATCTATTTCAATTATATCTTGATCATCAACTTTAATACCTAAAGTATTAACAACTTCGCCATTTACTTTAACATGATTATTAGCAATTAATTCTTCAGCTTTTCTTCTTGATGTATAACCACTATTGGCTATAACTTTTTGCAGTCTTTCCATAAAATCACCAACTAAATAAAGTATAGCAAAATATTAATTAAAAGAAAAGATTAGTTAAAATAACAGCTGCAATTATGCCAATTAAATCGGCAAATAAACCACCCCATAGAGCATGTCTAATTTTCGTAATTTTAACTGTGCCAAAATAAAGAGCAATAACATAAATAGTTGTATCAGTACATCCTTGTAAAACAGAAGCAAGTCTGCCGATAAAAGAATCCGGACCAAAACTTTTAAAAATATCATTCATTATCGCAAGTGATGCCGTACCAGATACTGGTCGTAAAAGAGCCATCGGAATAATTTCTAATGGCATATTAATATTACCAAGCAAAGGCGAAAGAATTTTCATAATAAAGCCTAAAACATTACTATCTAAAAAAATATTAATAGCAAAAATCATCGCTATAATAGCGGGAAAAATACTAAATGTTGTCATTAATCCCTCTTTAGCCCCTTCTAAAAAAGTATCATAAACATTTATTTTTTTCTTAACGCCATAAAAAATAATAACAATAATAAATATTGGTAAAATTATTTTAGAAACGATTTCCATGTTTTTGTCTCTTTCTAATAAAATAATCTAAAGTTAAACCCGCAATAGAAGAACAAGTAGTAGCAATAATAGCAGGCACTATTATTTCCCCAGGAAACGCTGATTTATAAGCAACTCTTAAGGCGAGAATTGTAGTAGGTATTAAGGTAACTCCAGCCGTATTTAAAATTAAAAAAGTAATCATTGGGGTAGATGCTGTATCTTTTTGTGGGTTTATTTTTTGCAGTTCATTCATAGCTTTTAATCCTGCTGGAGTTGCCGCACTACCAAGGCCTAACATATTGGCAGCAATATTTGAAGATATATAACCTAATGCTTTATTATCTTTGGGAACATCTGGAAATAAACGACATAGAATTGGCCTTAAAAGTGAGGCAAATTTATCTAACAAACCACTCTCTTCGGCTATTTTTAAAATACCAGTCCATAAAACTATAATTGGCATTAAATTTAAAATTAAATCTAATGCTTCATTAGCATTAGTTAAAATACTTTCATTAATAACATTAATATTACCACTTAAAAGAGCATAAATAATACCTATACCAATTAAAAATGCCCAAATGTATCCTACCATTTAAATAACCATCCCCTAAATTTTTGCCACCAAGTTAAATCTTCTTCTTTATCTTTATTAATCTTTTTAATATAAATTGGTTCTTTGTGATAAATTTCTTTACCTAATTTTACTTCAGCATAACCAACTATATCATCATCATTATAATTTTTTAATCGCATTAAATTGATATTTAAAGTTACTTTCTTTAATTCTTTTTTAGTTAAAGCCATATAAAAATCATTCTTAACAAAAAGCTTACCATCATCATAATACTCTTCATTATCTACTTTAAACTTTTTCTTATTGATTATTTTATAACTTCGATAATTTTTAAAAATATCATTATATAATTCTTTATGATCAGCCCAGTCATTTGGATCATTTAAAGTTACAACAACAATATTAATATTATTTTTACTACCAGTTGATACTAAAGTTCTTCGAGCTAGTTCAGTAAAACCAGTTTTACCACCAGTAATATAATCCTCTCTTAAAAGTTTATTTTTATTATGCCACACATAAGTCTTATAATTAGTTTTAACTGTATGTTCTTTAGTTTGAAATATTTCTCTAAATGTAGAATTTTCCATCGCATATTTTGTAAGTTTTGCCATATCCAAAACACTTGATTTATTAGCATTACCATTACTCTCTTCTAGTCCATGCGGATTAAAAAATTTGGTATGTGTCATTTCTAAATTAGAGGCATAATCATTCATTAAATAAACAAATTCTTCTTCACTTCCCGATATAATCTCGGCAATTACTAAAGCGGCATCATTACCACTTCGAAGCATTAAGCCATATAATAAATCTCTTAAAGTTATTTCTTCCCCTACTTCAATGTAAATGGCACTGCCAAAAGCTTCATGAATAATATCAGAAACAACTACTTTTTTATCTAAATCACCATTTTCAATGGCAATAATAGCAGTCATTATTTTAGTTGTACTAGCAATTAATCTTTCTTCATTTAGATTATAACCATATAATACTCTTCCAGTGTCTAAATCCATAGCAATTGCACTACTTGCACTTATAGCTAAACATTTTAAAGGTAATAATAAAAGCAATAATAAAATAAGTTTCTTCATACTAGCACCTAGAAAATTATATGTATAAGAATTTAAAAAAAGTAACAATTATATAAAAAGTTACTTTTAAAAATTTATTATAAACGGATTATCTTTTGTACCTTCTCCAGATATTTGTATATCATTTTTTACATAAAAGGTAGGTCTGACTGCAAAATCATGCCAAGAAGCTCCAGTTGGAAATGAACCATCATACGAAATATCATATGCCGGCGTATAGACTATTGATGTTTTAATTATACCATGTCTAGTTATCAACCATTCATAATTATTACTAAAATTATAATTGTCTTTTCTAAAATGTAACCAACTATTTTTTAATATATTATAATCTTTAGCATTACCTCTTGAATCTTCTGATATTCCATCATAATAAGAAAAGCAATAATCATGCATATACATTAATCCTATTTTAGCATTAACATTTTGATTCCATGTATATGTTTCTTCTGTTACATTTTCTACAGTACCGATGTAATGTTTTACAGTTGTTAAGCCACTCTCTATTTCATATAATGTTTGACCATTATAAGTGTTTACTATTTCAATATCTGCGATGTCTCCATACAGCCATTTATGATTTTCAATTAAATTATACCAAACACTTGATGTTTCTCCACCATTTATGTTATCTCCTGATTTCAAATATTCATATTGTGTGCTATCTACAAAGATATCTGTATTGGCTCCATCACAAGACGGATAGCACGAACCTTTGCCCTTTTTTTCTCCATTACTTATTCCGTTGATTCTTAGAAATATATCAGTTTCATTCCACTCAGGACATTTACCATTAGAACATACATACACTTCTGAACCACTCATATGAGACTTAGCATTCCATGCAAAACCAGTTAAATTTTCTTCTTTTACAAAAGTTTCTTTTATTAAATATAATTGTCCTTCTTGTGTTATCCCTATTATTCTATACATATATTTATCTATATCATCTTCATTTGTTCCACAATTATCCGTTGTTCCAAAACATATCCAATTACGCACATCATCAGTACCTTGATATCTATACATTCCGCCTTGTAAATCACTACTTAAATTTTTATTTGAATCCGTTTCTTTTAATATTTCTATTGTTCCTTTATAATCAAAATAAACCGTACAATATACTGTTTTATTTGTGGTTAATGTTATTTTTCCTTCTTCATATGTGACTGCTTCTTTTACTTCATCACCACTATTATCAATACACTTGGCTTCTTTAAATTTATAACTATTACTTGGCCACGTATCACTATTATATTCCTGATAATTACTTCCATCACTTGATATCATTATAGCCATGGTTTTTTCTTTATTTACTATTTCTTTTAACTTTACTTCAGGTATCGATTCATTTAATTTCTTTACATTTTGATAATGCATACCTATCGTATATGTGCACACAAGTAATAAAATAATGCTATTAAAAATAACTAATTTCTTACCTTTTTTAGTCATTATTATCATCCCCATATTTAATTATCTTATATTTATATTTTAGACAAATTTTGTCTAAAAGTCAATAGACAATATTTAACTATGATTAAATTTAAATAGGTGATATAAAATGAATAGATTAAAAGAAATTAGAGAAGATAAAGGACTAACTCAAACACAAATTGCAAATAAAATAGGTATAACACAAAGAAATTATAGTTACTTTGAAACAGGTAAAACTATGCTTACTGAAGATATATTAATAAAATTAGCCGATTATTATAATACTAGTATTGATTATTTATTATACAGAACTGATAAAAGAGAAACTTATCCTCTATCAATTATGCAAGAGAAAAATTATAAGCAATAAAAAAATCTGTTAGTATTTTTAACAGATTATTTATTACTTTTTTTTGTAGTTTTTTTAGTCGTAGTTTTTGTTTTATCTGATTCTTCTAATTTATCAGCAGCAGTTTTTAAAATTTCAGCAGTTTTACTTTTTACTTCTTTAGCAGTTTTTTCAACTACTGGAGTTCCTTTTTCAACAGCTAGATCTACTAATTCTTGAGCTTTAATTTTAACTTCTTTAGATTTATCTACTATCATTTGTTTAGCTGTTTCTTTATCTAAATCTTTAATAGTATTTTCAAGTTCTCTTGCTTTAACTATAATAGCGTTTTTTACTTCTTCAACATCAATATCTTTAGCTTTATCAACTAGTTCATTTAAAGATTTTGCTAAATCTTTTCTTGTTTCTTTACCACTTTTTGGGGCAAATAAGAAACCTAAACCTAAACCAACACCAGCTCCTAGTAGAAATTTACCATTTTTACTCATCTATCTCACTCTCCTCTTTTTTATTTCTAGTAAAAATTTTTGTAACTATGCTTTCAATTGTACTAATAACTGTAGCAAAGAATCCACCAACTTTATCAGATATCATTCCAAGTGAATCAAATAAAGGTGTTACTCTTTCTATTTTAGTATTAACATCATCAATTATTTTATCAACCTTATCAATAGTAATTATAAGTTTAATTCCTAAAATAATTCCTACTATTATTATAACAATTAATAATAAATATATAACTACTGGTAAAAATTGTAGTAAAAATTCCATCTAGTTACCCCTCCTCTCTTTCATCATACATTGAATCTATAAGTTCAAATAAATCACTATCTAAAGTATCATCTAAATCCTTTTCTTTTGTTTTTTCTTCATCATCTATTTTTTCTAATTCTTCTTCAATTGCTTCAATATTATTTGTTTTAGGTATTTCTAAAGTATCTTCAATAGTAATTTCATCTGATGCTTCTTCTAATAAATCATCTATTGATTTTTTATCATCTAAAGTTTCTACATCATTATTTTTTTCATCAAAGAATGTTACAACCGGTTCATCAATAGTATCAACTATTTTTTCTTCTTTTTTCTCTTCAACTTTTACTTCTTCTTTAACTACTTCTTTTGGATAAGCTTTTTTACGAACTTCATCTATATCTATATTAGATGCAACATCTTCTTTTTTAACAATATCTTCTGCCTTATAATCTTGATTTAATATACCATATACTGGTGAAATTATCGGTGATGGTTTAAATTTTTTCTTTTCTGGTTCCTTAACTTCTACTTTTTCTAAACGACTATATTCATTTCTTTTTTCAGCTGCTTTTTTTCTTTCAACATCTAATACATTATGATTAATTCTAGTTTGGACACTACTAGCGAATTCTTCTTCATCAAAATCAGGAAATTTAAAAGTATTATCCACTTTAAATAAATCTCTTTCAGCTGGTTCATTTACTTCCATTTTAGCTGTTCTTGTTTCTCTAACTTCTCTAATTTCTTCTTTTGGTGTTTCTACAATTAATGGTTTTGTTTCAACTTTTTCTACTTCCTTTTTTTCTTCTCTAATTTTTATTGGTTCTGTATATTCTTCTTCTTCAAATAAAATATCTTTTAATTTTTTGACAAAGCTCATCAAAGTCACCTTCCTAGTCTACATAATCTGTATCTTTTACTTTTTCTTTATCTTCAACTTGATTTGTACTATCACTATAATCTAGAACATTAGTATTTTCTTTAATATCATCAAACATATTAAATTTTTCTTCTGTATAATCTAAATTATCATCAGTAAGTAAATCTTTAATAATCAAATCATCATATCTGATACTATTTAAAATGGTAGCAGAATTAGATAAAACTTCCTTAACTTTATTTTCATCTACCATTACTTCTATTTTAGCATAATTATACATAATTTCAATTAGATATTGATTATTTTCTTGTAAATTAACCTCAGCATAGCCTTTTTTATTTTGATAATTTATTGTTGTACTATATAAAGCATTTTTATTTTTTTCATAAACAAACTCTTCATCTTTAGCATTATAACTAATTAAATCAACATAAAGATAATAATCAATATTATTACTAGAAAGTATTGCATAACTAAGTCCCGCTTTTTTTACTTGCATACCTTGAGGAATAAAAAATTGATAACCTTGACGAAATATATTAGCTCTTTTAGGAGCCAAAGTTAAATTATTCATAATATCATCATAAGAAGCATTTTTTAAATTAGTGCATCCAACTAAAATAAAACAAGATAAAATAATAAATAATATTTTTTTTACTTTCATATATATCTCCTACTTAATTATATCAATTTCTTTAACTGCTTTCAAATATTTTATTTTAATTCCTTCTCTACTAAACTTTTCTTCATATTCCGTCATAACATTAGGAATACTTGTATTATGTAAATCATAACTAATTTCTTTAATAATATAGCCATATTCTTTTAGAGAATCTAGACTATATTTAAATAAATCATCATTATCAGTTTTTTGAATTATTATATTATCTTTTTTAAATAATTTAGAATAAAGTTCTAAAAATAAAGGTGATGTTAGTCTTCTTTTAGCATGTCTTTTTTTAGGCCATGGATCAGAAAAATTTAAATAAATTACATCTACTTTATTTTTTAATAATTCTTCTAAATTCATAATATCACTAATAATTATTTTTAAATTAGGTAAATCATATTCTTGAATTTTTTTAATAGCAATACTTGCCACACTAGAATATTTTTCAATACCAATAAAATTGATATCTGGATTATTTAAAGCCATATTTAAAATAAAATTACCCTTACCCATACCTATTTCAATATGTAAGGGATTATTATTAAGAAAATTTAAATCATCTTTACTATTTATTAAAAAAGTACAATTATTAATTACTTCATCTTTATATTTTGGACTACGCATACGCATTTTTAAAACACTTCTTTTCTTTAAAACATATAATGTTGGTAGGAGGTATTCTTATGAGAAAAAATAGAAATTCTTTCTTTGCTGAAAGTAATTATCAAGCATATAACCCTAATATGAATCCCAACATGAATATGGGCGGAGCTCCCTATCAAGCAGCTAGTAACTACTTTTATCAAGGACCTATGCCTAATAATTATAACACACAACCAAATGGAAATGATATAGAAAGTCGTCTTGCTAAAATAGAAAGACAATTAAATAGAATGGATTATCGTTTAGCAAAATTAGAAAATACAAATACTACTATAATATCATCTGATGATATTGAAACTAATAATACTAATATGTATATGTTATAAACTCGCGAATTTACGAGTTTTTTTAATGATAAATAATCATCGCACTAAAACAATATAGCTGTTCTTCTCCACTAATACCTATAGCTACTTGATATTTAATATCAATAATATCTATATCTCTTTCTAAAAATTCATTAATACTATTTTCTAAATCTCTTTCACATTCTTCATCAATTACTTTTACTTTCATATTTTTCACCCCTTTTAATATAACAAAAAAGATAAGAATATTTTGTCGACTCTTATCTTTTAAAATTAGGTTTGACTATTTCTAGTGTTTTAATAAGTTCATAAGATGTTGGTTCATTATATATATTATCATTTAAATAATCTAGGGGATTAGCCATTTTAACTATGCAATCTTCATAACCAATTTTTCCTGACCAACTACCATCACTATTTTGTCTTATAAAATGATAATCATGATCACTTCCTGATTCCATAAATATTGCTATTTTGTAGCCATTATGTTTTGGTAACTTATTTATTGCACTATCATACGCTTTTATCTTTAGTGTATCTAAATCACTATATAAATACTCTAATACTTCTTTTTCAGTTTCAGGTATATATAATCTATATAAATCATTTGGTCTTGATATACTACCTAAATCTGTACAATATATTTCATCTAAAATTAATCTATAATTTAATCTATATATATTAGGTACTGGTAAATCTAAGGCATAAAAATAACAATTTTTATATGGATTACATTTGCCATTATTATAAGAAGGAATATTTTTTTGTAATCTTACTATCAATTTTAAATATTCTTGATATAAGTATCTTAATTCTTCTACTAACATATATCTATTTGCTTTTAATGATTTCATAATTATATAAAGCATTTCTTTTTTTATGCTTATAATTCTTAATCTTAATTGCATTTCATTCATTTTTATTCCCCCTTTTATCTTTTGCTAGGTTTAACTAATTCTAATGTTTTAACAAGTTCATAATCAGTTTTAATTCCATAGATATTATCATTTAAATAATCTATGGGATTATCACTTCTAACAATACATTCTTCATAACCTATTTTAGAAGACCAACTACCATCAATATTTTGTCTTACAAAGTGATAATCACTTCTTTTATTATTTTCCATAAAGATAGCTATTTTATAGCCATTATGATGAAGTGGAATATTTATACCACTATTATAGGCTTTTATTTTTAATGTATCTAAATCAGTATAAACATAATCAAGTAAATCACTAGAAGTTGGATTTAAAAAGTTATCTCGGAAAAATTTTAAAGCACTTATTTCTCCTAAATTTGTGCAAAAAGGGTGCTTAGTAATTCTTTCAAATGATTCTTTAAATACATAAGGTAATGTTAAATCTAAGGCATAGAAATAACAATTAATATTTCCTTTATATTTACCATTATCATATTCAGGAATCATTCTACTTATTTTAACATATAACTTTAAATATTCACGATATAATCTTCTAATTTCTTGATTTGCCAAACTTTTCGTTAAATTATCTCTAGATAATAGTTCTCCAAGTTCCCAAAAAATCATCACAATTTTGGCATTAATTCTCTTACTATTCATCATTAACGCCCTTTTCTTTCATTGGGTTTTACTATCTCTAATGTCCTAATTAATTCATATTTATATCTATGAATCTTATCTAAATAAGACATAGGATTATCACTTAAGTATAATCTATTATCAAAACCTATTTTTTGTGACCATATACCATTTTGATTTTGTCTTGCAAAGTGAAAATCTTTACCATCTTTATCTAAAAAACATGCTATTTTATAGCCATCATGATTTATAGGTGAATTAATTGTACTTGGATACGCTTTTATTTTTAAAGTATCTAAATCCGCAAATAATCTTTCTAATAACTCTGTATCTGTCCAATTATTAACAAAGGCATCATAACCACTTATTTCACCTGGATCAGCTCCAAATTGCCATGGAAGTAAAGATTCATAAACATTTTTAAATATTGTAGGGATATTTAATCCTAAAGCATATAAATAACAACTGACATTTTTTAATTTATTATCATTTTCTAAACATGGTATGGCTTCTTGATATTTTATTAAAAGTTGTAAATATTTTTTATATAAACTTAAAATTTCTCTATTAATATTTTTTTCTTTATCACTAGAAAAGCCATATTTAAAAGGCATAACAAAAAACATTTGCATTAATTTAAGGTAAATATTAGTAAGTTTTAAATAATATTCTCTTTCCATATCAACACTAATCCCCTTTGTTTAGCTTGATATTATAATATAAAATAGCAAAAAATGCAATATTTATGAAAAAAACTAGCAATTTGCTAGTTTTTATTTTAAAACACTCATAATTGGTGGTACAATTTGTTTTTTTCTTGAAATTATATCGGGAATAAAATCTCCTTGTTCTAAAGATTCACCAAAAGCATTCCTTAAAGTAGTTTTACCATTTTCATTAAAGATAAAGTATGAGCCATTTTTAAATATATCAGTTATAGCAAAAAGCATAACATCATAATCATGATTAGTACTTTCTTTATTTAAAAATCTAATATAACTACTCTTTTGCTTAATAATTGCTTTAGCATTTAGGGTTGTTACTTGACTTACTGCAATTGTCTTTTTATCAACAATAAATGTTTTAAAATCCATATAAACTATTTCTTTTAGTGATTTGGATTTAATAGCATCGTTGGCTTTAAACATTTCCATTGCTAATTTTTCTGGATTAATTCCCGTCATTTTAACAAGTTCATTTAAAGTTTTTTCATCTGTTTTAGTAGCAGTTGGACTTTTCAAAAGTAGGGTATCAGATATAATACCTGCTAAAAGTAAAGATGCTATATCTTCTGGTATTTTTACTTTATTTTCTTTATATAATTCATAAATAATAGTACAAGTACTACCAACAGTCATATTACGAAAATTAATTGGTTGATTAGTACCAAGTGTTCCGAGTTTATGATGATCAACTATTCCTACTATTTCTGCTTCATCTAATCCTTCAACACTTTGCGTAATTTCATTATGATCAACAAGCATAACTTTTTTAGGGCAACTATCTCTTAAATCAGATAACTTTATTAATCCTAAACATTTATTATTATTATCTATAACTGGATAATAACTATGTCTTGATTTATTAATTATTTCATTAAAGTCAGATACATCTAAATTTTCATTAACACAAACTAAATCTTTGGTATAACGATAACTCTCAATATAATTTGCAAATCCGATAGTAAGAAGAGTATCAAAAGAAGTCTTATTAGTATAAATAACATTTACTTTATTTTTCTTAGCCACTTCTAAATGTTCTTCTTTCATTTTATGACCAGTTGTAATAACAATAAGTTTAACACCCTTTTTAACCGCTTCTTCAATAATAGAATGACGATCTCCTACAATTAATATTGTATCTTTATTAAATAAATCTTGATTATAAAAAGAAGTACTACGAATCGCTATATTAGTAATTTCGCCTTCTATTTCATCAGTAAATTTAAGAATTTCTTTGCCTTCAATAGTTTGTAAAATATGACTATAATTAGTTTTTAATTTAGTATTATCACCTAAGATTTCTTTTTTTGCTATATCTTTCATCGCAAAAGCACCGATAAAATGATTATCATTATCCACTACAGGAATAGTACTCATATTATCTTCTTGCATTCTAAAAAAAGCATTATATACTGATTCTTTACTATCAATTTTAAAATCTCGATGATAATTTATATCTTTTATTTGTAATTTAACATCATCTAATATTTTAGGTACTTCTATTTTAAATTTTTTTAAAACATATTTAGTTTCTTCATTTATATTTGAAAGTATTCTGGCCTCAGTTTTATATCCTAAACTATTTTGTAAATAGGATAAACTTATAGCACTACAAACACTATCAGTATCAGGATTTTTATGACCAAAAATATAAGTTGTATCTTCCATAGTAACCACCTTTTATAAAATTATAACATATATTATTGAAAGATTAAATTGATTTTTACTTTAATTATTTAAGTTCAAAACCATCTTTAAAAGCATTACCTACTCTTTCAGTTACTTTATAATATCCATGAGTATATGGATCAAATGCTATAGCAGATACTTTAGAAATATCTACATTATCTCCATTCATAACACTTTCATCTGCTGTTACATTAACAACTTTGCCAATAACTCCACATTCACCATATTCTATAAATTCACATTCTAAACAAACAGGAAATTCATTAATAATTGGTGCATCTACATTTACTGATTTACTATAAGAAAGGCCACTTTTAGCAAATTTGTCTGGTGTATTATTACCTGAAACTACTCCAAAATAATCGGCTTCTTTAACATGATTACTATCAGCAATACTTACTGTAAATGCCTTTCTTTCTTTAATATTTTTAACTGTTTTATGGGTTTCAGTCAAATTTAACATAACTTAATCTCGCTCAAGCATTGTTCCCCAAGCCGCATTCATAACATTAACACTTCCATCTTCATTATAAGTAGCGATCATTAATACTGGCATTGGAAATATTCCTTCTGTTACTTTAATATTTTTTCGCATTCTAATCATCCTTTCATTATAATTATAACATATATATAATTTTTTAATTATATTTAACTTTCAAACTTAACTACTACATTATTAGAACCTATTTCATCTAAATTATCAATATGTCCTATTTTAGTATAACTATAATTTGTATTAAATGATTTATAAAAAATAACTAAGCAATTATTACCATAAAGCATAATATCTCCTTTATTAATATGTTTAGGATTAATTGCATTAGTAGGTAGAGTTGTATTTATATAAATGTATTTTTCATTACCATTTAATTCAGTCATTTCAAATTCTTGTGGTAATATTTTTAAAAAATCTTTTACTGTTTCATTATCTTCAAGTATAACATTATATATTTTGTCATTTATACTAACTTTAATATTTTCCATATTACTCTCCTTTTCATTTGTATCTTTTACTACTTCAGGTGGCGAATATTTTTCCCAACGATAAACTGTTACCTTTTCACCATTTGTAAAAACATACGTATAAACAAAAATCCCCTTATCTTTTTTTAAGACATTACCATCATTATAATTTTCGGTAATTTTTAAGAAAGGCCTATTATCAAATACTTTAGCTTGCATAGTATCAATTAATATAAAAACTATTAAAATACTAAAAATTATTAAAAATATTTTTATCCATTTTGACATATTATACTCACCACTATTTCTATATCTATTGTAATCCTGACTAATATTAATTTAAACTATTTGTAATATAGAAAGTGTTACAGAACGACAAAATAATTTCATTTTTCTTATCAATATCTTCTATATTATCATAATTATCACCTAGGAAAAGTGTGAATAGAATAATAGGTTCTAATAATTTGTTCTTTAATACTTGAATTTCATCATTACTAGCACTCTTACCATATAAATTATTTACTAACAAATCATGGCTTAAGCACAGATAAACAGCAATTGTTTTATCAACTTCATTTTTTACAGTATCTATTATCAGTTCCTTATCATCCACAAGTTGAATGTTTAATTCTAAGTCCTTATTATTAGTTATACTTTCAGTTTTTTTCTTCAAATCATCAACTACAGCAAATTCAAATACATTACTTCTCTTTGCTAGATTTAATTCATCATCATATAAATCAAATTGAATATTATGCATTCCTATAGGAATATCATTTAATGTATATTGAATTCTACCATTCATCACAGATTCAGAATGATTATAATTTTGTTTGCCATCAACAAACATATATATTTTTGCTTTATCATTAACACTCTTTTTGGCTTTAGTTGTTACTACAACGTTTATACTTTCATTCTTGTAAAAAACTTGTTTTGATGTAGTAATTTCAAATTCTTGAATTGAATCATAGTATATCTCTTCAGAAGTTGGATTAACGTGATGGCCTTTATTAATGTTTAATATTTTATTGCCTGATTTCAAAAACTTATTATAAATGCTTTTTACATTACTACTAATATCATTTATTAATTCATTATCTATATTTGCATTAACGCTTTGACTTGCAATATAGTTATTCATATCAATTATCGTTTTTTCATTTTTTAAAGCTTCAATTACTTTGTCAAGAAAGCCATTTGTTAAATCTGAATCTTGAATTCTAGATCTATCAGTAGTAAAGAATCGATACTTGTCCTTTCCTAAAACATCAAGATTAATATCTACTAATAATCGATACTGTAAAAAGCTTAAACCAGCATTTTTTAATTTTGTAAATTTTTCGCTAGATATGTATTGTCCATTAACAGTATAAATTATCGGATCAAGATGAACGTTTACTTGTTTAAAAATATCCTTACATTTTGCATCTTTAGCCCAATCCGACTCATCTGGTGGAAGTATAAAGTAATAATTTAGTTTATATTCTTTTGTATTGTGTTCAATGCTTATTGTGCCAAAATATTCTTTTCTGGCATATTCCCACGTCATCATTTTATTGTTAGAACCATATGAGTATCTATTTTGTTTATGAACATTGCTTGTAAAATCTGCTCTGTTTTCAACTACTTTTACTGGTAAGCTAACATTGTATAATTCAGTATTAATAAAATCTCCAAGCATACCAGGTTTTGCAGCATCATTTACTCTATATTCACGTGGTATCTCCATATCTATCATTCTAATTAATGTTCCAGATTCTGAATTAATAAAAGTATTAATATATTCATCTTCATAGTTATGCTCATCGTTCTCAATCAACGAAACTTGACCATTTGGTGTAAGATATAAATATGTATCCATTTTCATGTCAGCGAATAAACATTTTTTTACGATTGTAAAATAAATGTTGTCTTCTTTTTTAGAAACTATTATTGTTGCAAAAGAGAATGGCAATGACGTTGAACCACCCTGTCCAAACGCACCAATCAAATAATTCTTATCTGTTGTTGATTTATTGCCTTTATGAATTGATAGAATAGTATCTCCAAATTTTTCACCGCTTATTCCGCATCCTTGATCTACCACATCAATTGTAGGCTTGTTAGATTTTGTACTATCATTAATAGCTACTATGACTTTATCTGCCGTTTCACAAGCATTTTGTCTATCAGATGTACCTTTTTTAACATTTTGCCTATTTTCATAATAGTGCGGAAAAGCTACCTTAACTATATCATCAGCAGTTTTAGGAAAAGCTAAACCATTCTTTTCTTTTTCTTTTTCAAGTACAGCATCAATTCCATTAGTGATTCTTTCTATAAGCCCTTTACCTGAATCTTTAAGCATATTAATAGCTGATAAATTATACTTTGTATCTCCTACGCAAGTCCAGTTATCACTAATATTTTCATATAATAAATTATTGTCTTCTAAATCTGTGTTTATGTGTTCTTTTAAGAAAGCATTTAGTTGTTCTGGCTTATAGATTGCCAATAATTCACTTAATTTAAACTTCATAAAATTCTTACTCCCCTTTTTTAATCTTTATGCATTGTTTCCATTGCAACACACATATATAAGTTTTTCCATAAAGTCTTATTTTTTCCAGTAGCATTAGGATTATTTCCTAAAGTTCTGCTTGTATCAACTGTTGATTCCATCAAATCTGATCCAATCTTATCTAGCACATAGAATGGATCTTTTTTCCAACAATAGTATCCTTCAGAATCAACATCAATTAAAGCTCTAAACGCACCCAATATTGGAAATAAGAAACCATTTGGAGTAATGTAATCAGTATTGTTTTTATAAAATTTAGTTTTATATGCTGGTTTCCCATCTTTTCTTTTATTAACACCTACAACTAATGCATACTTCTTTCCAGACACACCGCCGCTATAATAATCTCTAGCTTTTAATTCTAATTGATCATATAGTTTAAAAATATCAACCATTATTTTAGACATTTTAACATAAGGGTTTTCTATTGTTTCGCCTTTTTCCATATGTTGTTTAATATAGTAATCAATACATTGCTTTTTTCCATTATAAGAAACAATTGCATAATCATTTAAATCTGGATACCTATCAATGTTATATAAATTTAACAAAGCCAAAATGTCACTAACGTCAATACTTCCTTCAGCATTTTCCTCGAAGAACACCTCATCTTTAAACGATTCATTTTGTATAGCTTGTTTTATTATATCGAATCTATTATATAGCTCAGCTATTGATTTATCTTGCACTTGAGTTGAAGTATTTCTTGCACTCGCTAACTCTTGAAACATGTCTTCAACGCCCGTAAGAATCTCAATTTTTACATACTGTTGCCCATAATCCAATTCCGATTGACATTCTTGAATTATTTTATAAGTATGTCCACCATCAATATCACCATGAACGCTAGTATCAGAGAAAACAACACTAACAGTATCATTTTTACTATTAAATGTTACTTTCTCTGCAGATAATAATAATCCTCTATTCAATAAATAAAAATTATTTGCACCGGGTGTTGTTAAACTTGTTCTTATTTTTTTTGCTACTGCTGTAGTTAATTTTTGTTCTCTCGGATTAGTATCCATTGGTATATTAGCTGGAACGTCTTTAACATCACATACAATATAATACATTTCAGCACCTTTCATTGCTTCTTCATCACTCAAATAATACGGATTAGGTATTTTTCTAAATGACTTGATTTTAAAAATTATTTCATTATTCATAATAACCATCCATTCCTTTCACTTCGTTCAAGGCACACATAGCCATGAAACTTGAACAAAATTTATTTTATATTTATAA
>CANRGA010000011.1 GCA_947630055.1 uncultured Bacilli bacterium | reverse complement strand
TTTTTCACATTTTTCAAATTTTTTCAAACAAAAAGCGATATGTTCATTTTAAACATACCACTTTGTCAACAATCTGATAAGAGTTTACATAAACTCTTATTTTTTTATAAAATGTGTACAAAAATACGACAATTGATGGTATAATAAAAATATAATAAAGAAGGTATGGATAAAATGAAAGCAAAAATAAATACAATTCTAGAAAAAATAAAAAAAATTGATAAAAAAGAAATACTTACAATAATGTTAATATTAGTTGGATTAGTATCTTTATACTTTTTACCAAGGCTTATTATAAACATTAATGCTGGGTTACCAGAGGTAAAACTTAAAAATATGCAAAATAATGGTATGCTTGCTATAATGGTACCTGATGATGAAAATGCTGGTAAATATAAAGAATATACGGGACCAGAATTTCCTAAAGGACATAAATTAAATACTGATAAAAGTTATTGCATTGATAGAGATGGTCAAGAAGTAAAAAATTCTGTATCAATGGGAAATTTAGGTGGTGTAAAAATAAGAACAAATAAAGAAGTCTATTGTACATTATATTATGATTATCCACCTGCAGAATTATTAATTTATGATAATTCAATTAAAAATTTATCAAATTGTGGAACTGTTCAATGTGCTTTAGATGAACTATATACAGTACTTCATTAAAACTTAATTATAACTAAGTATTTAAGAATAATCTCTTTCTTTTATTATTATAATTAAATAAAGGAGTATGTCATGAAAAATCTTTTTAAATATATGGGACTTATGGCAGTTCTTTTATTTAGTTTTTATTATACAGAAAAGATGAGTAGTATAGTGGTAAATAATAGTAGTTTAGTTAATGAAATAAACGAAAATAGTGCTAAATATAATATAAATCCAGTGAGTGCTGTTATCGAAGAAGAATACATTATTCCAGGGCTTAATGGTTATGCTGTTAATGTTTTAAAAAGTTATAATAATATGCGTCATTTAGATACTTTTAATTCTTATTATTTAGAATTTGATAAAGTAACTCCCAATGTATCTTTAGAAAATAATAAAGATAAAATAATAAAGTATGGAAATGCTAATAAAAAAGCTGTAGCAATACTTGTAAAAGATAATCAAGATATTATTAATTACTCCAGTGATAAAAATATTAAAATAACAAGATTAATAGATCACAATACTTATGATATTAATGCTAGCTATGAAAAAATAAATAATGATTATAAAGAATATAATAAAGTAGAAACATTACTTAATAATAGTAATAATAATAAAAATATTTGTGTAGTTAGTAATTCAATTATAGATATATGTAAGGAGCATAAAAAATATTTAGTACAAGAAAGTATTACTTTAAATAACTATAATTTAGCCAGTATTAAAAATAATATTAAAAGTGGATATATAATTTATATCAATGATAATGTTAATTTAACTGATTATAAATTATTAATAAAAGAAATATATTATCGTGATTTAAAAATAATATTTTTAAGTAATCTTATAAGTGAAGAAAGAGAAAGTTAATAGCGTTTGTTATTAATTTTTTTTATTGTTTTATAAATACATATATGCTAGAATAAATATTTAGTTAGAAAGAAGTGATACTGTGGCTAAAAATTCATATCCAAATTTATTTCAAAAACTTACTGTTTTAGAAAATGGTAAATGTTTTATTGAAAATGAAGAATATAATGATTTTATTAGAAAAGATCTTAAAAATATTATAGATAAATGCTCTGCAGCAACAAAAGAAGATGCCATTGTTGAAAGTTATTATAATTTAATAAACAGTTCAGATTATTTAATACTTAGATGTTTATTAACTTTTTTAAAGAAATATAGTCTAATAGATTTTTATACTTATTATTATCCTGGAAGAATATATTCAAGTCATAAGAAGGGATTAACACAACAAGATATACTTGTTGCATATGAAAAGGAATTAGCATATGTTAATAAAAAAGCAACAATTAAAACTGAAAAAAAGAATTTAAATCCAAGTGTTTTTGAAAGATTAGATAAATATACTACTATTGAAGAAAGACAAGCCCATATACATGAACTTAAGAACAATTATGAAGAAAGTTTAAGATTAACTATGCAAGAAAATAATTATAATAATTTTATTATGAATAGAGAAAATGGTTTGTATAGATTGTTAGAAAATGCTTTATATAAATATGATGGTAAGAAATTTATACTTGAATATAATCCTTTAAATATTAATTTTGAATGTATTAAAGAGTTTTGTAATAAATATGGTATAGATATTAAAATGATAGAAAGAGGAGAATCAATATTTAAAGATTATTTACCTACTATTAAATCTCTTGAAGATATTAGAAATTTATTTAACTTTTATTTTATGGAATTACAACAAATAGAGTATTTTAGTAAATCACAAGATGAATTATGGCAAGAATGTAATAATTTTGTTATAAATAATGAAGAATGGTTAAAAGGAAGAAAAACAAGCAGATAATATGCAAAGTTTATATGAAGTTTTAGGACCATCTAAAAGCGTAGAAGAAAGAAATTTAAGAGTACAACAATTAAGTAGTTATAATGAAGATTTAAAATTATCTATATTTGAAACTAATTATATAGATTTTATTAAAAAAGAAGAGAATGGTTTATTTAGTATTATTAAAAGAGCTATTGTTAATAATTTAAAAGGCGATGATTTATGCTTCTATTGGGATATTCATGAACCAATCCAACAATATATTGAATACTTTTTAAATAAATATCATTATAAATTTAAAATAGAACATATTTCTTATTCGTCTGATATGGTATGTTTTTTGCAAAATATTAAAACAGTTGCTGGTGTTAAAGATCTATTATTGTGTTTTTATGGTGAATTACAACAAATAGAGCATTTTAGTAAATCTAAAGAAGAACTATGGCAAGAATATAATGAGTTTGTTACAAATAATCAAGAATGGATAGAAAAAAAGAAAGAAGGAAGATAAATATGCAAAATTTATATGAAGTATTAGGAAATTATAATTCTATTGAAGAAAAAAGAGAACATCTCTTAGAATTAGAAAAAAAATATGGTGATTCTTTAAGAGTGTCAAAAAATGAAGAAGATTATTATTCATTTGTTAAAAGTGGAGTAGGTCTATATTCGGTTATAAAGGAATCTATTTTAAATTATTCAGAAGAAAATGCTGGTAAAGATTTTATAATAAAAATGGGAGATTCGCATTGTAATTGTGATTCTTATATGATTCAATTTATAAGATATTTCTTGGATAAGTATGGATTTAAAATAGAAATTTATCATGGCAATAGTAAATATATGAATGGGTACTATATTAAAAATATTGAAACTATGGAAGATATTAAAAGATTATTAAATTGTTTTTATTTAGAACTTCAAATGGTAGATTATTATACTATGAGTAAAGAAGAGTTATGGGAAAGACACAAGAAATTTTATGAAAACAATAAAGAATGGATGACAAGTACTAAAATTGAAAGTCATCATAACAAAAGAGGCTAGACTTTAGTCCCTTTTTTTGTTATAATAAATGCATCAAAAGAACTTTTTAGAAAGAGTGATTAAATTGAGTAAAATTAAAATTTTTGGCTTGGGTGGTCTTGCTGAAAATGGCAAAAATTGTTATGTAGTTGATATCGATAACGATATTTTTGTCTTTGATTGTGGTATTAAATATGCTAACTCTAATCTTTTAGGAATTGATTATATTACTCCAGATTATAGTTATTTAGTTAAAAATAGAAAAAGAATTAAAGGATTATTTATTACCCATGGCCATAGTGAAAATATGGGTAGTGTAGCAGACCTTGTTAAGGAACTTCCTAATATAAAGATATATGCTACTAAATTTACCAAATTTGTTTTAGAAGAATATGGTATTGAAGATAAAAATATTGTGGAAATAAAACCACATAAGAAACTTAACTTTGATAATGTATCTATTTTTCCTATTTCCGTATCGCATAGTATTCCTGATGCCGTTATGTATGTTATTAATTCTAAAGATGGGGCCATTTGCTATACTGGTGACTTTGTTATTGATCCAACTATGCTTGGCTCTTATGATATGGACTTAGGTAAAATTGCCTATATTGGTAAACAAGGTGTTTTATGTATGTTATGTGAATCAACTTTTTCTGAGCATAAAGGACATACATCTCCTAATCATCGTTTAGAAGATTATTTTAAAGATATTGTTAAACATAATGAACATAGGTTATTATTTTCTATTTTGCCATACCATTTATATACAATTAATGATATTTTTAATGCCGCAAGAAATACGCATCGTAAAATAATTATGATGGGTAAAAAGTTACAAAATGTTGTTAACTTTGCTATTAAAGAAAAGTATTTAGAAGTTGAAAATGGCATTATTGGGGATTTATCTAATATTGATGATGATAATGCTATTTTATTAATAAGTGATGAGCGTACTAATCCTTATGCAAATATCAGTAAAATATTACATGGTTATGACAAATATATAACTTTAAAAAATAGTGATACCATTGTTTTTGCTGAGCCAAGATATGATAGCAATGAAAAAACTTTAGTAAAACTAGAAAATGAACTGGCTAAATTTGGTTGTAATATTGTTAATTTACCAAGCGATAAAGTTATTTTACATCATCCATCTAGTGAAGACTTGATGTTAATGATAAAACTTGTTCAGCCAAAATATTATATGCCAGTTAAAGGTGAATATCGTTATATGGTTAATAATGCTAATTTAGCTAGTAGATTAGGTATCAAAAGTGAAAATATTATTTTAAAACAAAATGGGGAAGTAGTTGCATTTGAAAATGGTAAATTACTTGATAATCATGAAACAATTAAAGTAAATGATGTCTTAATTGATGGTAAATCATCAGAAGATGTTGGTGAACTTGTTATTAAAGATAGAGAAATGTTATCAGAAAATGGTATTGTTTTGATAAGTGCTACTATTTCTAAGAAAGATAAAGTCTTATTAGTAGGGCCAGAAGTTACAACTAGAGGATTTATTTATGTTAAAGATTCAAGAGATTTAATTGAAGAAATAAAACATATTTGTGAAAATATTATTAATCGTAACATTACACCAACATTTGTTGATTACAATAAAATAAAGGTCGAAATAAGAGAAGAATTAAGTAAATACTTATATGAAGAAACTGAATGTAAGCCAATGATTATTGCAGTTGTTCAAGAAGTATAATAATAAATAAATTACCCATAATATAAGTGGGTGATTTTATTTTGAAAAAGAATATGAGTGAAGAAGTTGAGTTTTTAAATTACATTTATAAAAATGCCGAGATGGGTGTTATTGGTATTGATGATGTTATTGGGAAAGTTAGTAATGAAAAATTTGCTAAACTTTTAAAAAATCAACGAGATGATTATGATAGTATTTGTACCGAAGCTGAAGATATTTTAAAAAAGTATGGCAAACAAAATGAAGAAGTAGGTACAATGGCTAAGATGAGTAGTAAAATGATGAGTGAAATGAAATTTTTAAAAGATGATAGTGATCAAACTGTTGCTAAAATGATGATGGAAGGCACTAATAAAGGTATTATTGAAATAACGGAAAAAATAAATGCATATAATAATACTGATGCCGAAATAGTAGTGCTGGCAAATAGACTTAAAGCAATGTTAGAAAAAAATATTGATGATTTAAAAAAATATTTATAAAAACCAGTAGTATAATGCAAATTTTTTAAGAAATATTATTGACATTTATTTCCAAATTGTATTATACTATTGGAGTAATGCCCGATTAGCTCAGTCGGTAGAGCGCACGGCTGTTAACCGTTAGGTCGTAGGTTCGAGTCCTACATCGGGCGCCATATTGCTTTTAACTCCCTATTTTAGGGAGTTTTATTATTTTTACCTCTTATTTACCTCTTAATTTTTCAAAAAAATAAAAAAAATTGAAAGATAGATCAATTTTTTTGTCTATCTTTCAATACCATTTATATCACTTATATCATTTAATTTTTGGACTGTTTCTTTTTTCTTTTTAGGGAACATATGATAATATGTTCTTTCAACTGTTTGAACAGTATCACCAATCCTTTCGGCTACATCACGACTATCACAACCTAAATAAATAAGTAATGAAACATGTGAATGCCTAAAACCATGAATTGTAATATGTTTAACATTTGATTTTTTTATATATTTATTAAGATGTCGCCTTAAAGTTGTATTACTTGTATTTTTAATACCCCCAAAGACAAACCATTTATCATTAAAATCATATAACCTTTGTTGCTTTTTTTTATATTCTTTTAACATTTTTACTAAATAATTGTCTAAATCAATGATTCTAATTGAATTTTCGGTTTTAGGGGTTATTATTAAACCGTGAACTAGTTCTTTTGAAATGCTTAAAGTTTTATTATTTAAATCAATATCATTCCAATTAAGTGCTTTAAATTCACCAATTCTTAATCCTGTTCGATATAAAAATGTAAATACAACTTTATAATAATAGTCATTAACATTTTGTATAAATTTATTAAATTCATCTAATGTCCAAAAATTATATTCACTATCTTTTGGCTTATCTTTTGGAACATCATTTCTAAATTTTACTAAACAATTTGCTATTTTTATATCAAAATTATAATAAATTGTTCCGTATAGAAAACATTCTTTACAATAACTTACCATAGAATTTTTGTAATTTATTGTTAAATCTTTATTTTCTAGCCAATTTAAGTATTCATTCATTACTTTAATAGTTATAGATTTTAATTTAAAAGGTTTAAAAAATGCTAATATATTTTTATCTAATGATAATTTTAAATTATTAGCATTTGTAATTTTTAACTTTTTTTTCTTTACTTCCCACCAAGAATTATACAATTCTTCAAAATAGACATCTTGTTCATTAGTATTATTTTTTATACTTGTTAAGAATTTTAATTCTTCATCTTTGGCAATAGTTTTACTTTTATACATTTTAGATTGCATTTGCTTTTTATTACCATATATATCAGTATAATAACATCTAAAATACCAACTATTACCTTTTTTAGAAATCTTTTTTTTGTTTTTTTCTTGATAAACAGGCATTTAATCACATCCTTTCTACATACCTATATAAAAGTCATCTTTATCTTTTTTATTTTCTTTATTTTTACTATAATAACCATAATTAATAGAGTCAGCTAGATCTTCATAATCTTCAACATATTCATTTGGCTTTCTACCTAATAATTTGTCTATGGCATTACATAGTTTTTTAAATCTCTTTTTCCATTTATCAATTTCAATTTCAAATTTTTCTTTTAGATTATCAATATTACTATTTAGAATATCTACTAAATCACTTAACCGATTAATTTCTTTCTTTTGCTCTTTGATAGTATCTTTTTGTTCTTTAATAATATTATTTTTTCTTTTAATATCTTCATTATTTTTAAATGATTCATTTTCCATAGATAACTTATTAATAGTAATATCTTTGGTTTCAATTTCGCTTTGTTGTAAAATATTTATTTGTTCTAAATTTTTTGAATAATCAATTATTTTTTGAACATCATTTGAATTGTAACCAACAATATTTTTCTTCGGATTTAATACTTCTTTATTTATCTCTTTATTGGCTTTAATTAGACTATTTTTAGAGTTTTCTATAATCTTTAAAGTATTTTCCTTTTCTTTGTTTAACTCTTCTAATTCGGCCTTATTTTCTTCAATTTGAAACTCTAATTTTGTTAAATGTTCTTTATTACTTCCTATATTGCCTCGATCTAATTTAAAACCCCTAGCATTAATAAATTTGTTGAATGAATCTTGCATTTTAGCATAGGAATTTTTGCCACCTCTATCTTTCCAAAATTGGTCGTTATTTAAAAAATTTCCTTTGACTTTTTCATATACAATTTTGCCTTTGTCATCTCGAAGTAACTTGGGAACAATAGTAGTATTACCTAATTTGTTTTTTACTTCTTCTTTAACAACATTACCTTTATCATCTCTAACATAACATTTTCTATTAACTTCATTTACAATAGGTAAGAAATACGCTTGTAAGTGTGGCGTATCTTCATCATAATGAATTTGAGCAAGCAATATATTTTCTTCACCAACTTGTTCTTTTAAAAAGTCCATACATGAATCAAAGAAATAAGTAACAGCTTGTGGTATATCTTTATCTGAATTAATAACAGGAGTTTTTATAATTTGTCCCTTTTTATTACCTGTTTTATAAACTCTATCACTATTTACAAATTTCATACCTAAACTTTCAAAAAATTCATTTCCACTAGTAAATGTTACACCATTTAGTAGATTTGTACTTGGCTTATTTAAATAATCAATATTTCTATTTTTTAAGGTTTGTTTTACTTCTTGATATAGATTTCTTTCATTTAATGATACATAATTAACATTAAATTTTGACCTTTCTTTATCATAGTTTCCTGTACCTTTTCTTTCGTTCATTTCAATACCTATATTATATAAATCTTTTGCTTTATATTTGGTTTCTAATCTTAAAACTTGTTTTCCATCATACATATTTCAAAACCCTCCTTTCACTGATTCTTCTTTGTAAAGGTCATTTATGACCTATCTCACTAGGGCATAGCCCATTATCGTGAGTTTAGGGAGTTCCCTAAAAACCCCTTATTGTTTTTCGCAAATGCCTAATCTTACGAAAAGGCAAATGCTTCAAACAACCATTAATAATAACTAATAAAGTAGTAGTTATTATTAATGCAAATTTTTAAAAAGTTTTTAAAAATTGTAAAAATATTCACTATCGCCAATTTCATTTTCTTACGAAAACAAAACTTGCCTCGTTCATTTTTTACTTTAACTTTTTAAGAAAAAGTTACAAAAATTATTAGTAAGAATTATTGATTATCATAATCAGGTTCTTTATATCTAGCAATATATGTTCTTTCTTCGGCTGTTCTTTTTTGTTCTATATAAAGACCTTCTTTTTCCAAATTTGCTATATTATTATTTAATAATCTACCAAATGTTGATGGTGTAATTTGTAAGTTTAATTTACTAGTTATTTCAGATGATGTAAAAGTAAATTCTTGTTGCTTTATTGCATAATTTAAAAATATAACTAAATTAACATTTAAGTCATCACTTTCAACTTTTGATATTTCAAATATTAAATTTTTATTTCTTTTTAAGACTAAATCAATACTCTCAAAATCTCTACTTTCATAGTTAAAGATAATCTTATTTTTTATATTGCTGTCTTCCTTTAAAGTAATTTTGCCATCAACTGATCCATCTATTGCTGTACTTCCTAATGAAGTATTATTTTTATTCAAATGATGAACAAGTAGAATAGTAAAATTATATTTTTTACACATTTCTCTAAATTTTGGTATAACAATTTGTCCCATATCTTGATAGTTGTTTAAATCGTAACCATTATTTAAATCAATGCCACTAAACATATCTATTATTACAAGTTTACCATTATATTCATTTGCAAACTCTTGAAATTGACTTTGCAAATCCATAAGGTTTAACTTCCTTTCTCCCACATTTTGTTCTATGACTAAAAAATTATTATCATTAAATTGTAAACCCATCATATCTATTCTATTTAAAATTTGCGTGGAATCCATTTCAGTGCTAATATATAAGACAGGAGATGGACTTGTTCTATTTCCCAAAAAGTCAGTGCCTGTTGCGACCGAGTTAGCAAGTTGTAGTGCCAATAATGATTTGCCAACTTTTGGTCTTGCAACTAGGCAATAGAGTCCATTAGATTTCATAAGGTTATCAACTATGAATTCTTTTTTTATATTTTCTTTTCTAATTTCACTTATCTTTTTCATATTTCAACCTTTCTAATTGTTTATTTCTTTTGCCATTTTTTGAAGATAATTTATATTTATTTTTAAATAACTGACTACTTCATTCATTGGTAGTAATTTACTAGGTAATAAATAGCCCTTATTCATTAAATCTATTTTTATTTCGTTTTTTAATTTAAGTGCGCTATTTTTTCCTAATCCTGTTAGTTTTTGTAAATCAGCTAGATTACACCATTGTTTAGATATTAGATTTAAAGTTTCTTTTGCATTCATTTATTCACCTCTCTTTCTATTTAATAATGATGCTGGTTTTAGTGTCCCCAACAACTCCCTTTTAGGATGTATATATAGTTATCAGCCATATATGTAACGAAGATTTTAGATAATCTACAACTTCCCGTACCAATAGGGAATCTTTTGTGCCATAGTATTTGTTTTACGAGTCAATAATTGTCGGCTAAGATATGACTCTATAATCTTGTCAAAGAACAGATAGGTTACATTTTTATATAAAATGTTTCCTATCGGTTACAATATAACTCTTTTTAGAAACTTTGTCAACAAAAAGTTACAAAAAATTAAAAAATGTTGCAAAAAAGGTATAAATAATGTATAATTGTTTTGTTGAAAGGAGATTTATTTTTATGGAATCAGTTGGGCAAATGATTGCAAAAGGTCGTGAAGCACAGGGATTATCTCAAAGAGAACTTGCTAATCTTTGTAAAGTAAGTAATACTGAAATTTCAAGAATTGAATCAGGTGAAAGAGAAGTGCCTAATCCTAAAACTTTGAGAAAGATTAGTAAATATATAGGTGTTAATTACAATGATCTAATGTATGCTTCTGGATTAGGAATACAAGTAACACCTTTAAATCCATTTGTAAAAGATTACTATTCCGAATTAAGAGGTAGTCAAATAGATGAGGCATTAATTAATGTATTAGGTAGTATTGATAATTGGAAAGAAGTTGTAAGTTCATTTAAAGAAAAATTAAATGATGAATCTACTAGTGATTTAGAAAAAGATAAAATTGAAGAAATAATTGAAGATACTGAATATCAAATTAATTCAGCTGAAGAAATTGTTAAATTATTACAAAGTGCTAAAACGAAAGAGAGGTTAGAAAATGCTAAAAGGGATTAATAAATCAATTTATATATTATTAATTATTTTAAACATTATAGTAATTACTATATTTACTTTATCAAGAATTTATAGTTATAAAATTTTTATGGGTTTATATTGGCTTTTAGCCCCTGTAATTTTACTTGTAACCACTTATTTGTTAAAAGTATATAGTAAAAGTGGACTTAATGTCGATAATAAAAAGTCAAAAGTAATTCAAAGGTCATTTGATGATATTACAACAGTTACTAGTGTAATTTATATTTTAATGTATTTAATGATAGTGTTTTTAGATTTAACCATTGGAAATGTAACTAGTAACTTTTATGTTCAACTAGTTTTTATGATATTTACTTTAATATTTGAAACAATTATTGTATCGAGTATAATAGGGACTAAAAAACAAACTAAAAAACTAATTGAAAAAGAATTTAATAAGAAAAAATGACAGCAATGACACTAAAAAATGGGTGTACCCCACCCAAAAAATGCTGTCATTACTGTCATTTAAGTATGTGAAAAGCATACTTTTTTATTTGATATATTTTTCTTTATCTCTATTCAATATATAATCAATAGAGTAGTTACTTAACTTACATAAAGATATTAGTGTTTCACTTTGAATTAAATGTTCGCCTCTTTCATAACTACCTAATGCTGAAAAAGAAGTATTTAATTTATCACCTAGTTCTCTTAATGATAATCCTAATTCTTTTCTAATATTTTTTAATCTATTTCCAATTTCAATTAAATCAATTTCAGTTTTACCTTTTATAACTTTTCTATTTTTAGATATATTTAACATATAATCTATATTAACATTATAAAAATTTGCTAATTCGATTATTCTTTTAGTTGGTATAGGTATTTTACTATGTTCCCATTCTGAATAAGTTGATTCATATACTTGTAAATATTTAGCAACATCTTTTGATTTTAAGTTTCTTTCATCTTTTAATTGTTCAAGTCTATTTTCTTTCATATAACAACCATTCCTTATATGAATAATTTTCCCATTTTAAATTGTTAAATACTTTATTCTTCTCCAAATACGCACAAAGTGATATAATTATAATGTAGAAATTAGAAAGGAAATTAATTATGACTAAACAAGATTTTTTAGAAGAAATAACTACAAATTTTACTGAATTATATGTCGAAGTTTTTACAACTAGATATTTTCAAAACTTTGATAGTGTTACATTTGAAAAAGATTTTGCTGAATCTTTATCTATTCTTAATAAAAAATTAAAAGATAGATTTAAAAGAAAAATAGATAAGATTAAAGTAGTACATTATAAGTAAAAGAAAGGAATAGTTTATGGGGTTAGAGTTTTATATTAATAAGTATATATATTTTATTGTAGCAATAATTGTAATAATAACTTTTGTGTTTGTAGCTATTTTTTGGTATAAATATAAAAAAGATTCTAGAGAACTAAAAGAATTTTTTGGAAATATAGTTTCTTGTTCAATGTATGATTTTAAACATAAAGTTAATAAACATGAAGTAGCAATCAAAAAATAAGTAAGTATAATGAATGTAGTAAATAAAGAATTGTTGAAAAAAATATATAATGAATTAAAACTAGATCCAAAAGTATCTCAAATAGAGTTAGCCAAAAAATATGGTGTTAATGAGAGAACGATTAGAAGATATTATAAAATTTTAAAAGATAACGGTTTTATTATTCAATATAGTTCAGGAAGAAAAACAACTTGGCTTATTTTAAAAAAATGATTTTACAATATTATTGAAAATTTAATAATATGAAAATTTAATAATATTGACTTTATAAATTTATAAATATATAATTTAAATATAAAAAGGAGAAGTTAATTATGATAATGTTTTTATTTCTTTTTGTTATTCTTTTTTCAATAGGATGTTTAGGAATTCCTACCATAATATATTTTTTTATACTAGATATGGCAAAGGATACAGATTTATATGTTGAAGCCATTATTATATTATTTTTTTCAGCAGTAGAATTAATTAGGTTTATTCAGTATGCTTTATTTGCAGACACCATTCGAATTGACTTTAAGGCAATATTATTGCGTTTAAAATCGATTTTTACTAGAAATACTGATGAGTATGATGAATATATTAAGTCTAATTCTAATGAGTGGAAACAAAATTCTCTAAAAGGATTATCAAAAGAGCAAGGAAAAGCAAAGCATAAAAAAGTAATATTAATAGAATCAATTATTTTATTAGTGTTTTTAATATATTCAATTATAGTACCACCACATTCAATTTTATTAAATTTAATTTATAGTAGTATTATATCAAGAATATTATTCGGTATATGGATTCCATTATTTATAATAAATATTGTTAATGAAATAAGAGAACATGATTTGTATTGGGGTGATCACTTTTTAGCACTTTTGGCTGGAGTTGTATTTTCTGCTTCTCTAATGCTAGCTGCAGAATTTACTGAAAAAGATTTTCCACAAGCCAAAAACTTTATAACTTCACAATTTATATATGATGATGATTCTTATGATGAAATAAGAAAAGAAAAAAATATAACAGATGAATATGAATTTTTAAAAGGTGTTTATAATAATGCACTAGATGAACTATATAAAGATTATGATATTAATAATAAAGAAGATTTTGAAAAAATTAAAAAAGAAATAAATTCTAAAATATCTATAAATAAATATGGGTTTAAAGTACCTGATATTAGATGGTATGATGATGACAATATGATTTTATATATTATAGATAAAAAAACAAATAAATATAACTTTTACAAACTAAATATTCGTACTAATTCATTTGAAAAATCAAATGAGGAAGAATGGAAAGAATCAAAGAAAAAGTAATATACCTATAAAGAATAAATTACAATTTGCACTATTAAGATTATCAAGAAATTGGTAATCTTTTTATAATTTAAAAGAAAAAAACTATGTGGCATATTATAAAATAATATAGTATAATTAAGTAGGAACACAAATTCTAATAAATACTATATATTAATTTTGAGGAGGTATATGATTATGAAAAAAATATTAAGTATATTATTAATGAGTATTTTGGTCGTAGGTTTAACAGGATGTGGTAATCCAAAAGAAACAAAAAACGAAGATTCTTATTCTAATGATGAAACAACTCAAGAAATCTCTTCGACTAATCATCTTGAAAGTCAATTTATAGGAGAGTGGACAGGTAAAAGCAACACCAATGGTGAAGTTGTGTGGAAATTTGAAAAAGGCGGAGAAGCTACTTATTCAGAATATTTAGATACTTTATCAGAACCTAAATGGTCAAATGTGTCAGCAAATTATGAAGTAATTGATGAAGACACAATTCATATTCAAGTTCATAATGCGTTTGATTATGTTAATGAATTCAATTATGAAATAAAAGATAACAAGTTAAAAATGACTTATGTTAAAGCTCTTGATGTACCAGATGAACAACAAAAATGGGTAAGTTTTAAATCATTTGAGTTATCAAAAAAGAACTAGAGAAGTAGTTTGCACTATTAAGATTATCAAGAAACTGGTAATCTTTTTTATAAAAATTTTACCTCTTATTTACCTCTTAAAAAATTAAATTTTTAAATATTTAATTATAAAATTTTAAATTTATATAATTAAAAAAGCCCTTAAAAAGGGCAAAAAAATATATATTAAATTATTTTAAACCATAAGTATAATCCCTACATCGGGCGCCATTTAAAAATTAACTTCCTATAGTTAGGAAGTTTTTTTATGGTTCACAGCTCATTATCTCTTATTTTTATTTAATAATTTAATCTTAATAAAAAATTAAGATTAATATAAGATTTAATTAATAATTATTAATTAAAAAAATTTTACAATATTTTTAAAGGTGTTGTAAAATTATGAAAAAAAGAACTAAGATAAAAATAAGAAAAATTATAAAATTAATATTAATAATTTTTGTAATTATAAATATTTCATATTTAGTAACTTGGAAAAATATTCAAGATAGTAATAAATTAAATGATAAGAAAAATGATTATGATTTTAATGATGAAGTTAATATTTATGATATGAGTCAATATCATAATTACGAAGATGTTTCAATACTTCAATTTGAAGAAGGAACTATTAAAAAAAGATTAGAAAAATTTGCCCAAAAAGATCAGCGAATTAATAGTATTATTTCTAACTATCAAAAATATCCAGAAGAATTGATGGAATCTTTATCAAGAAATATTGAATTAACTTCTTTTGTTGTTAATTATTTTGCAAATAAAAATAAAGTTTATAGTGATAATATAGGAATTATAGATGAAAATATTCCTGAATTATATCAATGGGATGAAAGATGGGGATATGGAAAATATGGAAATAGTAACATTGCTATAAGTGGATGTGGTCCAACCTCTTTAGCAATGGTAGTGGCAGGATTAAAAAGAGATAATACTATTACTCCTTATAAAGTAGCAAAATTATCTGAAGAAAAAGGCTATTATATTCCAAATGTTGGTACTACATGGGACTTAATAACTAAAGGGGGATTATATTATGGCCTAAATGTAAAAGAAATTTCTTTATCTAAAGATGTTATTTATAATGCCCTAGAAAATAATCATCCCATAATTTGTAGCATGCGAAAAGGAGATTTTACTCTTAATGGGCATTTTATAGTTTTAGCAGGCATTAAAAATGGAAAAATAAAAGTAAATGATCCCAATAGTAAAATAAGAAGCAATTATTTATGGGATTATAGTCGTATCAAATCGCAAATAAAAAATTTATGGGAATTTTCTTTATAAATAATATTTGATATAATTTAATAAGTGAGGCTTTATGAATATTTTAGTAGTAGATGATGAAAAAGAAATTGCAGATTTAATAGAAATTTATTTAAAAAATGAAAACTATAATGTTTATAAATTTTATGAAAGTAAAGATGTTTTAGAAATTTTAGATAAAGTTAAATTTGATTTAGCTATTTTAGATATTATGATGCCAGATATTGATGGATTTGCACTTTGTAATAAAATTCGAGAAAAATATATGTTTCCAATTATTTTTGTAACAGCTAAAATCGAAGCAATTGATAAAATAAATGGTTTTAATTTAGGGGCAGATGATTATATAACTAAACCATTTCAGCCTTTAGAATTAATGGCAAGAGTTAAAGCTCAGTTAAGAAGATATACTGAATATAATCCAAATAATGAAGATAGTAAAAATATTATTTCTTTTCAAAATATTATGATTAATAATAAAACTCATGAATTTTATTTTAATGATAAAAAAATAAAATTAACCCCAATTGAATTTGCTATTATGTGGTGCTTATGCTTAAATCGCGGTAATGTTGTTAAAACAGATGAATTATTTAAAGAAGTATGGCAAGAAAAATATTATGGAAATGATAATAACACTATAATGGTACATATTAGACATTTGCGAGAAAAAATGAATGATAATGGTAAAAAGCCAAAATATATTAAAACTATTTGGGGAGTGGGATATAAAATTGAAAAATAAAATTAATTTTTTGAATAAATTAATAAAAAAAGCCTTTATTCAAGCAATACTATGGACTATTATTATTTATATTGTTTTTAAATTTTTTGAATTATATTTTGATTTAGCTGATTTTCAATGGATATATGATATCTCTTCTGAGATATATTATAGTTTAAAAAATAATTATATTAATAATAATTTATTATTTTTTATAGGATTTATTATTTGGTCTATTGGTATTTTTATAATTATTATAAAATTGTTATTTAAATATAATAGCTTAATTAAAAATTTAGCAACAGCCATTAATGAATTATATGATAAAGAAGTAGACTTTATTGAATTGCCAGTAGAGTTAGAAGAATTACAACAAAAATTAAATAATTTAAAAAAAGAATCAGAAAAAAACGAAAAAATGGCACGAGAAACTGAACAAAGAAAAAATGATTTAATTGTATACTTAGCACATGATTTAAAAACTCCATTAACATCAACAATAGGTTATTTATCTTTATTAGATGAAGTTAATGATATGCCAAAACAACAACGAGAAAAGTATATAAAAACAGCTTTAGCAAAAGCAAATAAGTTAGAAGATTTGATTAATGAATTGTTTGATATTGCCAGATTTAATAGTGAAACAATTGTAATTAATAAAGAAACCTTAGATTTAAATATGATGATTGATCAATTAATTGATGAATTTTATCCTATATTAGAAGAAAATAATAAAAAAATAGAAATAAAGTGTAAAGATAAATTAAAAATATTAGGTGATTCAGATAAAATTGCTAGAGTATTGAGTAATTTAATAAAAAATGCTATTTATTATAGCAAAGATAATAAAATAACTATTGAAACATTTAAAGAAAGTAATAATGCAATTATAGAAATTATAAATAAAGGTGCATTACCTCAAGATAAATTAGAAAAAATATTTGAAAAATTTTATCGAGCAGATTTTTCCCGAAATTCTAAAACAGGTGGAAGTGGATTAGGGCTAGCAATAGCTAAAGAAATTGTAGAATTACATAATGGAGAAATATTTGCTGAAAGCACTAATGGATATACAAAATTTATAGTGAAATTGCCATGCTAAGAATTATAGTTTTTTATTAATTAATTTAAAAAACATTGGTAAACAAAAATTAAAAAGTAAACCTTTGGTGTGTTTAATAACTAGGTTATAAATGTTATATTCTTTTTGAAAGGAGAGAGTTATGAATCAAGAAATTATTGGTAAATTTATTGCTAAACAAAGAAAGTTAAAAGAATTAACGCAAGAAGAATTAGCAGAAAAACTAGGTATTACTAAAAATGCTGTAAGTAAGTGGGAAAGAGGATTATGTTTAATGGATATGTCTTTACTTAAACCCCTTAGTGAAATATTAGAAGTAAGTGTAAATGATATACTTGCTGGAGAAATTATCGATAATAAAGATATCGAAAAAAAGAGTGAAGAAAATATTATCAAATTAACAGAATTAGCAAATTTGAAATCTATGAAATATGGTATTATTGGTATGGCTTTATTTTCTATTATTTTAATGCTTATTTCATTTTTTAAAGATGAATCTATGGCATCTGTTGTTAGTTTATTATGTGCTTATAACTGTGTTACATTTTTAAGCCGATATAAAATAAGAAAAGATAAAACTGATTTAATTGCTGGCGTATTATTCTTTATTGCTGTTATCTGTAATACAATTGCTTTTATATTATCTTAAATAGTGTGAAAAAATGATATAATATTTACTAGAGAAAATTTGTAGATTTCTTTAGGAGGAAAGTAAAATGACTATTGAAGAAGAAGTATTTAGAAAAGCAAAAATAGATGTTGCTAAATTATCTGAATATGGATTTAAAAAAGAAAAAGATTTATATAAATATTCTAAAAATATTATGAATGATACTTTTATAGTAGATATTGAAGTAAATAAAGATGGTGTAGTTAAAGGTAGAATTTTTGATTTATCTATTAATGAAGAATATACTAATTTTCGAGTAGAAGAAAATACAGGTTCTTTTGTTAGTAAAGTTAGATCTGAATTTAAAAATTTATTAGAAGATATTAAAAATAATTGCTTTATTAAAAAAGATTTTATTTATGAGCAAGCAAATAGAATAGCAAAATTTATCAAAGAAAAGTATGGAGATGATCCCGAATTTGAATGGGAAAAATATCCTGGTTATGGTGTTTTTAGAAATAAAGATAGTCATAAATGGTATGGCATAATCATGAATATTGATAAAAATAAATTAGATAAAAAATCTCATGAAGAAGTAGAAATAATTGATATAAAATTAAAAACAAATGAAATAAAAGATTTACTAAAACTAGATGGATTTTATCCAGCATATCATATGAATAAAAATAATTGGATTTCTATTATATTAAATAATACTGTAGAAGATACAGATATTATGAATTTAATTGCTAAAAGTTATGCTTATACAATTTTAAATAAAAATAGTGTAAGTGAATGGATAATACCAGCTAATCCTAAATATTTTGATATAGAAAATGCTTTAAAAGAAAAAAGTACAATAATATGGAAACAAAATGCTGATATTAAAGTAAATGATATTGTTTATATATATGTTGGTAATCCTTATTCATCAATAATGTATAAATTTAAAGTAAAAGAGATAAACATTCCTTATGAATATGAAGATAAAAATTTAAAAATGAAGAAAGCGATGAAAATAGATTTGATAACAAGATATGAAAAAGGGAAATTATCGTTTACTAAATTAAAAGAGTTTGGGGTAAATGCTATTAGAAGTCAAAGATATATGCCCTTAATTTTAAGTGAATATATAAATAAATTAGAAAAATAATTTTAACTTGTATTAATAATTATAGTTATATTATGTAGAATAGTTAATATTAATATAGTATAATTTATTTAGATAAAGTGGAGTGAAAATTGCGATGAAAAGTAAAAAAGGATTATTGATAGTTTTAGTCATATTAGTTTTATTAATCGGAGCATATTTTGGTTGTAAACTATATTTAATTTCTTATTATAGTGATAAATCATTAAATTATTCATTTAAAGAAATAAGTGATGCTTATAAAATGAATAATAATATAACTGTAAATACTAAAAAACTAGATGATAAAGATTATTTACAATTTAAAGAAATTAAAATAAAAAATGACTTTAAAAATTTTACCAAAAATGATATAGATGATACAAGTGTAATTTATACTAATAAATCTAATAAAAGTCAAATAACTATATCTATTAATCCAACTTATCTTGATTTCTATTTTTTAGTAGAAAGTAATTTAGAAGGGGCAGATAATAAGAATACTATTTATCAAGATAGAATAGATTATTTAAAGAAAAATAATGTTATTAATGATTTAGAATTGTTTAATTTTTTAGCTAGTAATAATTATAAGAAAAATGTTTTTACTAGCATAAAAGATATAAAAGGTGCTTATGCAACATATTTAGTGGCTCAAATAATGGTACCACAAAAATTAACTAAAATAAGTGGTGATTTAAAGGGCTATATAAGAGAAAAAAATGATATTAAAGAAGTAAATATTTTAAAAAATAATAAAAGATATATGTTCATGCTAATTGGTGACTATTTTACTGAAGATAAAGTTAATGATTTACTTAATACAATAATTATTGAAAATTTATAAAACAAAAAAGATTTAATTATTAATTTAAAATTTTTATTGTGATTTTATTATATAATTTAAGAAATATTTTTATACTTTTTGTTCTTCTAATTTTATGATATACTTTTCTATAAGTGATGTGTGATGAGGAAATTAAAATTTTATGACTATTTTTATATGTTTTTAATTGGTAGTATTTTTGGTTGGGTTTTAGAAGGGATTGGCTCAATTGTAATAGATCATATGTTGCTCAATCATTCAGCTTTAGTTATTGGACCATTTAATGTTATTTATGGTGTTGGGGCCTGTGTTTTAACGGCAGCTTTATTAAAATATAAAGATAAAAATATTTTTATCTTATTTCTTATTGGTTTTATTGGTGGTTCTTTAGTTGAATATTTTATGAGCTGGGGAATGGAATTTGTTTTAGGATTTACTGCTTGGAATTATTCTAATTTTTTCCTTAATATCAATGGTCGTATTTGCCTTGCCTATTCATGTATTTGGGGAGTACTAAGTATTATTTGGATAAAATATTTATATCCTTTAATGCAAAAATTAATTGATAAAATTAATCCTAAAGTAGGGCAAAAATTAATTGTTTATATTTCTATATTTTTAGTTTTTGATGTAATGTTTACAGCCCAATGTGTGGTAAGGGCAAAAGCTTGTGATAAAGGTATTGCTCCGCAAAATAAATATGAAAGATTTTTAGATAATACCTTTAATAGTGCATATTTAAAAAATATGTTTGGGAATAATTGGAAGTAATTATGAAAGTTTTAGTATTGTCATGTAGTACTGGTGGAGGACATAATTCTTGTGCTAGATATATTACAAAAGAATTTCAAGATAATAATATTGAATGTCATTTTCAAGATTATTTAGAATTAATTGGAGAGAAAAGAGCCTCTTTAGTAGAAAAATTATATTTAGATTCTACTAGAGGCAATGGTAATGTGTTTAAAGGTGTTTATAAACTTGGCGAATTATATAATAAAAGTAATATTACAAGTCCAGTATATTTAATGAATAAGCTTGCTAAAGATAAATTATATAACTTTATTAAAGATAATAATTATGATTTAATTATTTGTACCCATTTATTTCCTAGTATGGCTTTGACTGCTATTAAAAAAGATTGTAATATTCATTTTATAAATGTGGCAACTGATTATGAATGTATTCCATTTTGGAATGAAACTAAACCAGATTATTTTGTTATTCCAAGTAATCTACTAAAAGATGATTTTGTTAAAAAAGGAGTTAGTGAAGATATCTTACTTCCTTTAGGCATTCCTGTTTCATCTAACTTTAAAAATAGTATTAAAAATATTAAAATAAAGACTGATAAAGATATTGTTTTACTTACATCTGGTAGTATGGGTTTTGGGAAAATGAAAGAATTAGTTAATACTTTAATTAGTGAGTTTCCTAATATTTATTTTATTGTTATATGCGGTAATAATGAAAAATTAGAAAATGAACTTTTAAAAATTAAAAGTGATAATTTAGAGGTAATAGGTTTTACAAAAGATATGAATGCTTATATGAATTTAAGCAAAGTTGTTATAACTAAACCAGGTGGACTTACAACAAGTGAAGTAGCAACTTTAAATAAACCACTTATTCATATGATGCCTATTCCTGGTGTTGAAAATTATAATGCTACATTTTATGAAAAAAATAAAATGAGTTTAAAAGCTGTAAATATTGAAGAAGTAGTTAGTAAATTAAGAGAATTATTAGATAATAAACAATTGCAAGAAGAATTAACTTGTAATCAAAGACTAATTATTAATGGAAATTCCGCAAATGATTTAGTTAAATTTGTTAAAGAAAAATATGAATAATATATAAATATATTTACAAACAAGAATTTATTAGTTAATATTAAAAGTGGGTAGAGAAGACTATAATAGGTCTTCTTTTTGCTTGCCCAACTTTTGAGGTAACTTATGTCAAAATTAAAAATTTATGTTGATGAAAGTGGTGATTTTGGCTTTACGGAAAAATCTTCAGAATTATATGTTGCATCGTTTGTATTTCATGATACTTCTAAATCATTAAGAACTAAAATAGATTTTTTAAATGAAAAATTAAAATCACTAAATTATAATGGTATGATTCATACAGCAGAGTTAATTGCTAATCGAAAAGAATATGCCAAAATGAAATTAGAAGATAGAAAAAAATTATTCTCATCTTTATTTTACTTTGCCTTAAAATGTGACATTAAGACAAAATCAATTGTAGTAGATAAAAAATATAAAAATAATAAAATACAATTAAGACAAGATATTATAAATAAAATAAAAATTATGTTGGAAAATAATAAAGATTATTTTTTAAAATATGATAACATTATTATTTACTATGATAATGGTCAAGAAAAATTAAAAAATATACTAAAAGCAGTATTTGAACATTACAACTATGAATTAATAGAAGAATTTAATCATAAAGAAGAAAGATTATTTCAAATAGCGGATATGTTATGTGTTTTAGAAAAAATTAATTTTATGTATAAAAAACATATTGCACTTAACAATCAAGAAAAATATTTTTTTAATGGTTTTGAAATAAGTACAAAACTTAAAGAAATAAGTAAAAAATACTTACAATAAAAAAACAACCTATTACAGTTGCTCTTTTAAGCGGTCCTTCCAACCGACAGCGGGTCGAGTCCTTACCACGCCACAAATTAATGTGTTGATTCAGACTCGCAAGAAATAATACAATTATTTCTAATATATACTATGTCTTGTTTAATTAATTATATTACATAGGTTACCTAAAGTAAAGGACTTTTTCATTAATTTTTAAGCGTTTCCTTTTAAAATTCTAGCTTTTCCTAAAGTATTTATTTCATAATTTGCTGATCTTTTAGGTTCAGGTATTACTATATTAAAATCGTCACTTAAACTTTGAACCATATTTTTATATACTTCTACAGCACCATCTAACATACCTTCTTTGATAAGAGATGCACAAGGTAGAAGAAAATCATTACACATATGAAGAGCATAAGAATAATTGTCTTCTTTATCTAAAATTGCTTTACTTAACATAGGACCAATCATATCATATTGAATTAATAGTTGATAATATCTAAAATCACATTTTAAGACATTTTCTCTAAATTTTCTTAGTAATGAAAGTAGAGAACAATTATCTTCATAGCCTAAGATATTACATACCATTGTTGTTATATAGCAACCACTTGGTGTGTAGCCATTACTAGGTGTATGACTAGATTCATGGTTATAGCAAAAATCATAATTACATTTTTTCTCATTTGGTTCTCTATAACCATGGCCACTTTTACACCAGTATTTATCTACACTTGACCACTTTTCTTTATTGTTCCAATCAAGTCTTGTACATTGTCCACATATATCTGTCATAAAAAATCCCCCTTTGAAAAGTAATGTATATTATAGATAATTTTAGTTTTTTGTCAAGTAAAAGTGTGATATACTTAAAGTAGGGTGAAGCATAATGAATGAAGAAATGTTAACTTTACTTGATGTATATGGTGAAAATTTAACTAGTAAGGAATATATTACGGATCCTGCTATTGCAAGAGATGAAGAAATAAAGCAATGTATTTTAACACTTTTAACCCCAGAAAAAAGTGCTCTGTTTGTAGGTAAAGCTGGTATTGGTAAAACGGCCATAGTTGAAGGACTTGCTTATCGAATTCAAAAAAACTTAGTACCAGATGCTCTTAAAGGGTGGACAGTTATTAAAATAAATGTGGCAAGTTTAATTGGGACAACTACTAATGCCAGAGATACGCAAAGCAAACTTGATGCAATTATTAGAGAACTTTCTAATCGAGAAAAAACTATTCTATTTATAGATGAAACTCACCTTTTAGTTAATAGAAGTGGTGGAGTAGACTTTGCTAACCTATTAAAACCGAGTCTAGATCGTGGGGCAATTAAAATGATCGGTGCTACTACTAATGAAGAATATGAACAATATATTTTAAGGGATCGAGCATTCTTACGAAGATTTCAAAAAATTGAAGTTTTAGAAACTGATAAGCCAACAACGGTTAAAATATTAATGGGAACAATTCCTAAACTTGAGCATCAAATTGGGGTTAAACTTAATTATCAACCATTCCAAGTTGAAAAATTTATGCGTTTTATAGTGGAAATGACTGATGAATATAAAAGAATATATGAAATATCTAGTAGATATCCTGATATTTGCTTAACTATTGTAGCTAACGCATTTACTTATGCTTTATATGATAATGAAAAAGTTGTTACAACTAAACATTTTTATAGAGCTATCTGTAATGCTAAAAGTGTTTATGAGGATGTAAGAAAAAAAGAAATTGAAAAATTTAAAGTTGAATTTGCTGACTTTATCAAAAATGAAAATGTTGATTTAAATAATATGGGCTAGTTTAACTAGTCTTTTTTGTATAAAAGTATTCTTAATTTCCAAAATAAAAATAGTGATAATATGACAAATAAAAAAATAGATAATATTGAAATTACTCATCCAGATAAATTGATATTTAAAAACCCCCAGATAACTAAACTTGATATTGTTAAATATTATAGTAAAGTGGCAGATAGAATGCTTCCGTTTCTAGAAAATAGATTAATAAGTGTTATTAGATTTCCTGATGGTGTAGGAGGAGATAAATTTTTTAAAAAACATTTAGAAAATAAAAATAAAGGTATAGGTAAAAAAATATTAAAAAATGATGATAATAAAAAAGAAGACTACTATTATATTAAAAATAGAGAAGGATTAATATCAGAAGTTCAAATGAATAGTTATGAGTTTCATACTTGGGGTAGTACGATTAATAATTTAGAATATCCTGATATAATGGTGTTTGATTTAGATCCAGATAAAAATTTAGATATTGCTAAAGTTAGAGAAGGTGTTAAAGATTTAAAAAAGATTTTAGATACTTTAAATTTAAAAGCATATTTAAAAACAAGTGGTGGTAAAGGCTATCATGTCGTACTACCAATAAAAACAAAGATGACTTGGCGTAAATTTAGAAAAACGGCTAAAGATATAGCAGTACTTATGGAAACTAAATGGCCAGATAAATATACTAGTAATATTAGACTAAATAATAGAAAAGGTAAAATATTTATTGATTGGGTAAGAAATACCAGATCATCCACCAGTGTTGCTCCTTATTCAATTAGATTAAGAGATAAATGTACGATATCGATGCCAATAAAGTGGAGTGAACTTGATAAAGTTAAACCAGATGAAATAACAATAGATGAAGCAATAAAAAGATTAAAAAGAAAAAATCCTTGGGAGGATTTCTTTAAGTAAACTAATTTTGAAATTTTTTAATTTCTTTAATAAATTCTTTTTCACTGGGTAAATATAATTGATATTTAGAAGCAAAAATTTTATTACTATCATTTAAAATCGAATATTTGACAATTGTGTCATTTTTGGCACTACACAATATAATTCCTATAGTAGGATTATCTGATGATTCTTTAATCTCGTTATCAAAATATCTAACATAAAAATCCATTTGTCCTATATCTTGATGTGTTAATTTTTCCAATTTTAAATCAATTAAAACAAAACATTTTAAAACATAATTATAAAATACTAAATCAATATAAAAATTGTCTCCATCAGCATCGATTCTTTTTTGCCTAGCGACAAAAGAAAAACCTCTCCCGAGTTCTAATAAAAATTCTTTTAAATGCTCTAATAAATTATTTTCTAAGTCTTTTTCTAAGAATCTTTTATCTTTAATATCTAAGAATTCCAAAACATAAGGATTTTTAATAAAATCTTTAATATTTTCTTGTTTTTCTAATGTATTTATTTCATTTCTAACATCATCTTTATATTCATTACTAGTAGATAATAATCTTTCATAATAAAAACTATTTATTTGTCTTTCAAGTTGTCTAACACTCCATTTTGATTTAATCGCTTCTTGTAAATAAAAATTTCTTTTTTCTTCATTTGGAATATTCATAATTAATCGATTATGGCTCCAACTTAACTGGTTCCACAGTGTGGAACCACTTTTGTAAGTAAGATAAAATTTTTTCATCTTTTTTAGATTTGGAACACTAAAGCCTTCACCAAATTCTTTAGTTAATTTTAAAGAAAAAACTTTGATAATTTCATTTTGAGAATTAATTAAATTATATTTTTCAATCATTTCATTAATTATTGCTCCAATATTATAATATAAATTAACCATTTCATAATTAATATTTTTTACCACATTAATTTTTGATTTTATAATTAAGTTATTAATTTTATTATAATAATCTTCAATTAAAAACTTATCATTAACTAAAATATCATTCATAAATTTTCCTCCTTAAAAATTATAAGAATCTATTTTAGCATTGATAAGTTAAAATAAATGTCAATTTTTGTATATTATAATTTCAAATAATTTGGTTACACAGTGTGGAACCAGTGTTATAATTATTTATTATCTATAAAATAGGCATAATATTCTTCATAAGTTATATCGTTTTCATATATATTTGGCAACATCTTTACCAACATAACGATAATGCTAAGGCTCATATTTATATCCAGTTAAATATTCTTTATCTTTAATTCCCCCTTTATGATTAGTTAATTCAAAATATGATTCTTCTAGTAAATATTTTATCATAAAATAGCCTTTATTTTAATTACTTATTTGTAATAAAGTGAATTTTTATATCAAAGCTTTATTTAAATTTGATTTTCATTATTCGCAAAATAAAACTCGCATAACTTTGCGAGCCTTAAAAATCATATATGGGGCGGAATAAGAGGATCGAACTCTTGCATACCGGAGCCACAATCCGGCGTGTTAACCACTTCACCAATTCCGCCATAACGGTAGTTAAATAATATCAAAAAAACGAATAAAATGCAACAATATTTGCAAAAAGTGTTAATTAGTTTATAATAATTTTTAACAGGTGATCGTATGATTTGGAATCCTTGGCATGGCTGTCATAAGAAAAGTGCTGGTTGTTTAAATTGTTATATGTTTAGAAGAGATAGTTTATATGCTAAAGATAGTAATATAGTAATTAAAACAAAAGATTTTAATTTAGCTGTTAAAAAATATCGAGATGGTAGTTTTTATATTAAAGATGGGGAAGTAGTATATACTTGTATGACTTCAGATTTTTTTATTGCAGAAGCTGATACTTGGCGAAGTGAAATTTGGCAAATGATTAAGACAAGAGATAAAGTGCATTTTTATATTATTACCAAAAGAATTGAAAGATTTATGGAATGTATTCCTAGTGATTGGGGTAGTGGTTATCCCAATGTTACGATATGCGCTACTTGTGAGAACCAAGAAATGGCTGATGAAAGACTACCGATACTTTTAAGTTTACCAATAAAGCATAAAGAAATAATTGCTGAACCAATCCTAGAAGAGATTAATATCGTTAAATATTTACAAAGTGGTAAAATTGAACAATTAACAGTAGGTGGCGAATCAGGTGATAAAGCAAGAATTTGTGATTATAAATGGGTTTTATCTTTAAAAATGCAATGTGAAAAAAATAAAGTGCCATTTTATTTTAAACAAACAGGAGCTAAATTTTTAAAAGATGGTAAAGTATATAATGTTCCTCGTTATGAACAATTAAAGCAAGCAAATAAATCAGGCATTAGTACTATTAAAAATTAACGAAATTCTTCATCGATAACTTCATTATACATATTTAAAATGAAATCTTTATTAAAATTATATTGATACCGGTAGTGAGTGGTTTCATAATCTTTATTATATTTATCTATTGGTATTAATTTAAAATTACGCATATCTTTATTAAAATAATTAACAATTGGAATAGTCTCAACATCATTAATATTTATTTTATTATTATTTTTTGTTACTTTTAAAGTAGAAAGTAAACCAAATTGATAAGCATTATCAAATTTTTCCCCAGTTCTAGATATATCATCATCAGCAGAGACAAAATTACCAAGTGAATAATAGACTAAAGTTTTATGTTCATCGCCAATCCATTTAATCGGTTGTATTGAATGCGAATGACTACCAACTAAAATATCTACGCCAAGTGAGTTTAAATAGTTTGCCAGTTCAATTTGTTCATTATTTGGTGCATTAGTAAATTCAATGCCAAAATGGACAATGGCAATTATGACATCAACTTGATCTTTTATATTATCAACATCTTTTTTAATTCTTTCTTTATCAATTTCTAAAGTATCTTCTTTGCGATATAAATTAACAGTATATAATTTATCATTACTTAATTTTTGATTAGTACCATAAGTATAAGCAATAAAGCCAAATTTAATGCCATTTACCTCTTTAATATGAACTTTATTTACATTTTCTTCTAACTCATTAGTGCCTAAAGTCATAATATCAGAATTATTTTTAAAAAAGTTAATAGATGATTTTACGCCATCATATCCTCGGTCATTAGCATGGTTATTTGCCGTACTTAAAACCTCCATATTAAGAGTAGTCATTAATTTACCAACCCATTCTGGCGCACAAAAATTAAAACCAGTACCACTAACTTTTAAATTATCATTACCAATAACAACTTCCATATTGCCGATGGATAAATCATCATTTTGAAAATAATCTTTAACTAAAGAAAAGTATTCATCTCTATCATCACCTGCATTAATAGCATCATAAAAAGGACTTTCAAAAAGAAAATCTCCAACTATTGTAAGTTTAGCTTCCTTAATGTCATTTTTACTTTTTTCTTTAGTAGTATTATCACTATTATTGATTTTATCTATGCCCAACTTTTTATTATTAAGATAGAGTATTGCTATTAAAATAATAGAAATTATTAATATAAAAAAACACATTTTTCTAAATTTTTTTCTTTTCATAATAATCACTAAAATAATCATATCATATTTTGTAAGTTTATAAAAATTTTATTTTATAGTATAATACTTTTAAAGAGAGAAGGATTTATAGTGGTTTTCCCTTTAAAAATATGTAAATTAAATGCGCAAGAAAAAGAAATATTTAATAATAATTATGCTCATAATGGTGAATTTACTTTTGAAGGAGTATGGTTTAGAAGTCAAAATGAGATAAATAAAGAAAGTTCTTTGTGGCAAGATGAATCTAGTAATAGAAGAAGAACTATTCATTTTCGCCATACTTTTACTATTCAAGATGATGACTTGGTAATGAAAAGTTCATATTTATATTTAAGTGTTAGATTAGAAAATGATGATTATGAAAAATATGTAAGTAAAGTTAAAAATAGTTTAAAAGATAATAATTATATTTTAAATAATGATATATATGAAAAAGAAGATTTAAAAGTAAAAATAACTGAATTTATAAATCATCCGAAAGAAAAATATATCGAAGGATATAAAACTATTGATATAGTAATTTATAGTAAAGATATTTTAGAATATAACAAATATTATGAACAAGTTTGGAATTTACAAGTTAAAGGAATAAGAGAAAAAGATAAAAGAGGTAATCCTACATATGTGAATGATATTAGAGATTTAAAACAATTTTTACCTGCTCAAGTTGAACTTGGTTGTGGTCCATCAATTGATGCTGGTATTAATCCGCTTTATCATTTGCATGAAATTTATAAAGTACAAAGACATAGTGATTCAAGATTTTATTTTGCGGAAGATGATGATTTAGTAGAGCAAATTTTAACTAAAGATAAATTGAAATATTTAGAATTTGCGGAAATAATTAAGAATTGTCTTAAAGCAAAGCCAACTGAATTTCATCGAATGCTAAAAATAATGTATGAAAAAGGCATATTTGTAGGAACTTTACTTAATAATAATTTTGATCATTTAGCATCAGTTTTAGGTATTGATGAGCAAACTTTAAGAGTTTATAGAATTGAAGATTATTTTCCAAAAATTGATTTTGATACAAAAGCAAAATCATTAATTTGTATAGGTTCTCATGCTGATCGAAGATTTATTCAAAAACAAGCACGTGCTAAAGGATTAAAAATAATTTATGTAGATCCTGAAGGATTTGAAACAAAAGATGGCTTTGAAAAATATCCTATTGAGGGTGCTACTGATGGTGATATAGTTTTAAATTTAAAATCATTAGAATTAGCTGAAGAACTAAAAAAATTATAATTGTTAGCAAATAAAAAGGCATAAAATTTAATTAATTATGTCTTTTTATTTGTTTAATATAAATATAATATGTATTATATATAATAGTGTAGTAGTTATTATAATAATTAAAAATATTTATATTATTATTAATAGCTATACTAATTAAATCTTTTAAATTCGTTAAATATATAATATTATTACTATTTATATTTGGTTTATCTTGAAGACTTATAATTATATCTTGATATGCTTTTAAAATATCTTCTTCATTATCTTTCTGAAATAAAATTTTACTTATTAAAAGAACAATAGCAATAACTATAAAAATAAAGGATATTATTTTATTCAAATTATTATTTTTGATATTGTTATTTAAAGAAGTATTATCTTCTTTCATCGTTATTTCAACAATATTTTCATTAATTGGAATAGTTAATAAAACATAAGAATTATACTCACCATTAATTTTAATATTAAGTTTAACATCTAAATAATTTTCCGTATTTATATTATAATAGATTTGAAAAGATTTAACATAATTAACGTAATAATCGTAATCTAAATTATAATTTTCTTTTATATGAATTTCTTTTTTGTTTATATTATTTTTATTTTTTAAATGAAAATCTTTAGTCCAAATGAGTTTAGTACCATTATCAGCATAACTTTTTAAAGTAGCAGTAATATCATAAGCATAATTGATATTATCTTTAGTTTTATTCTTTAAATAGTAATCAAAATAAATATCAATACTTTTGATTGACGCAGCAATATAATATTTATTAGCATCTATTGTATCACTAGAAAAATAGTTATTAGGTTTTAAATTAACTTTATAATAAGTTTTATTGTTTAATTGATAAGTGCTATTATTTTGGATATTTTTATTAATCAACTCTAAAAAAAGAATTCCTGTTAAAAGAATAATACTTAAAATAATTAATTTTTTTGGCATTTTAATTCTCCTTAGTAAAAAAATCATTTAACCAAATAGAAGGATAACCTAGATATTTAATATGAAACTGATAAACACCTTTTATATCTTCTTTTTGCACCTTAATATAATCTACCGTATTATTGGCATCTCCTTTGGTAACATAATATTCGTTTATACTGATAAGACGATGAACAATAATTTGACTACCATACTGAAAGACAATAATATCACCAGGTACAATATTTTTTGTATCTTTATAAATGACAACATCACCTTTATTAAATGTAGGATTCATACTATTGGAAAGAATGGCAATAGATTTATAATTAAATATTCCGAGCATAAATAAGACTAGTAGAGTAGATGTAATAATACTTAAAGGATAAAATATTCTTACTGATTTTTTAGAATATTTTAAAGTTTTTTTATTATAAATATAATATTTAAATATATAGTAAATAATTAAAACTTTAATGATAGCAAAAGATCCTGTTATAAACCAATTACTATAAGGAATAATTGGTAAAATAATTGGTGGTACTTTATCAAATAATTTAATAATTATCGGAATTTTGTAGTTAGAATTTAAAGACAAGTAAGTAAATAAAATATTTTGGAAAATAATTGGTATAATCACAGAAATAAGATAATGTAGAAAAATAATGTTATGAGAAAGAAAGAGGGCTTTAAAATTAATTTCACTGATGATAATTATAATAGTTATTAAAGCCCTAAAACTTTTATTACTTTTAAGTAATTTATAACGAATTATTTCCGTGCCACATATAGGTAATATAATTTTTTCTAAATTTTCTAAAATACTTATTAATGAATGATTATAAGGGCTATTTTTAAAGTCAAAAATAAAACCACTAGAAAAATAGAGAATGAAAAAGATAATGGATATAGTTAAAGTACTATTAATTTCTTTTTTATTATTTTTTAAATCTTGATGATAAAAAATAACTAAAAAGATTAACCAAAATAATGGATTAATAAAATTAATATATAAATTATTAGTAGATAAGAAAATGTGACTTAATGTATAAATAATTAAAATAAAAAATAATTTTTTGTTTTTAAACATTTTCTTTTTGAACATATTCTATTATCCCCATTAGTGTTTTGGTTTTAACATCGGGAATGTTTTCAGTTTTTTTAACATAAGTTACCATAATATTGAAAGTAGTTGAATCACCAACATTTAAGTCTTTCTTAAGTTCAGATGTGGTATAGTTAATTTCTTCAATACCATCTATTTCTTCGGTAAATATTATTGTTTGTAATTCGGCATCAATAGTGCCTAAATTTTCGATAGTAACCTCATAAATAATTTCATCACCTGGTTTATTAAGTTTAGCTGAGAAATTAATTGAATCTTTAGTAAAAGTTGGTGTACCGGCATCACAGCCATCAGGTACCTTTGTAGCAGTTATGTTGGTTATTCTAACATCCCATTCACCAGTAATTTCGGCAGTTCCATTAATTGTAAAATCGGTTGCAAAAGTCGAATAACCGGTGGTCATTAAAATAATAGTTGCAAGAAAGGCTATAAGAATTATCATTTTATTTTTATGCATATCAATTCCCCTTTCTATTTAGCATTATTAACATTTAAATTAGAAATAGCATTATGCTATCCCACTCATAATTTATGCGAAATTATATAATTTGTATGGGTATTTAACTCAAATTTAATTAAAAAAAAATAAGATAAAATAAAAATAATTTATAAATTTTATTATAATCATTCCAAGCTATTAACGTGAGTAAAATAAAAAAATCAATCTATTTAAGACTGATTAAATTTAAAATGGAGCGAGTGTCGTAGTTATCTACAACTCTTTTCCAATAACGAAAGAGTACATATAATCTTCCGTTGTTAG
>CANRGA010000010.1 GCA_947630055.1 uncultured Bacilli bacterium | reverse complement strand
AAGGAAGAAAAATTAAAAGAATTAGAAGAGATAACTAAAAAAGAAGATTTTTGGCAAGATTTTTCTTATGCCAATAACATTAATAAAGAATATCAAAAATTAAAAAAGATTATTGATAATTATAATAATCTTTTAGATAGTATTAATACTCTAGAGTTATTAAGTGGAGAACTTTCAGAAGAAGAATATAATAAAGAATTAATTAGTTTAGAAGAAGAAATAACAAAATTAGAAAAGGAAATTCATTTAAGTGGAGAGTATGATAGCCTAAATTGCTATTTAGAAATTCATCCTGGAGCAGGGGGAACGGAATCTTGTGACTGGGCATCAATGCTTTTGCGAATGTATGAAAGATTTTGTGAAAAAAATGATTACACTTATGAGGTAATATATGAAACTCCGGGTGAAGAAGCTGGTCTTAAATCAGTTTTAATAAAAATTAATGGGGAAGATGCTTATGGTTATTTAAAATGCGAAAGTGGTGTTCATCGTTTAGTACGGATTTCACCATTTGATGCTGGCAAAAGAAGACATACCTCTTTTGCTTCCGTAACTGTAACACCTGAATTTACTGATACCCCAAATATTGAAATAAAAGAATCAGATTTAAAAATAGATGTATATCATTCATCTGGAGCAGGAGGCCAATCAGTTAACACTTCTAATTCAGCGGTACGAATTACTCATTTACCTTCAAAAATTGTGGTAACTTGTCAAAATGAAAGAAGTCAACTTAAAAACAAAGAAATAGCTTTAAAAATATTAAAAAATAAATTATATGAAAAATATTTACAAGAAGAAGATGTAAAGAAAAATGCCTTAAAAGGAAATCAAATGAATATTGATTTTGGTAGCCAAATTAGAAGTTATATTTTAGAGCCATACAAACTTGTTAAAGATACTAGAAGTAATTATGAAAATAATGATCCAGATACAATACTTGATGGTAATATTAAAGAAATGTTAGATTTTAATTTAAAAAATATTAAAACTAAATAAATGAAGAGGAATGTAATGAAAGATAAATATGGAAGAATAATATTAGATAGTTATATACCACTTAATCATTATACAACAGGGCGAAAAGAAAAAATTTGGTTAATGAATGGTGAACAAAAATACTTATTTAAAACTGGTGCAACAAACTATGAGATATTAGCAGAGTTAATTGCGGAAAAATTAGCGAAACAATGTAACTTTTTAACTGCTGAATATAGATTAGCAACTTATCAAGGCAAAACTGGAGTAGTTACACCATCATTTTTAAAAAAGGGTGAAATTATTATTACTGGTGATGAATATATTACTCATGCTAAAGAAATTGCTAAACAAAATAATATTCATTTAGAATTTAAAGGTAATAGTGTGGAAAATATTTTAAATGCTTGTGCTTTGCAAGATACTAATGCTGATTTAAATAAAATCATGTTTCAATTATTAACCATATTTTGTTTTGATTTAACTATTATGGAATCAGATCGTAACTTAACAAATATTAGTATAATTAAAGATTTAAAAGGGAATATTAAAATTGCTCCGATATATGATTGTTCTACTATGGCAAGAATGAATACTAATATAGACTCTTTAGTTAGTAATTTAAGAGATGATAGTCAAGTATATAATATTACTGATAATATCCAATATACTTTAAAATTAACTGATGATGATGATTTAAATTTTATGAATGAATTTAGTAAATTATGTGGGATGTTTCCTAAAGAAGTTTCTACTATAATGGAAAGTATAAAGAAAATAGATGTTGATAATGCCATAGATGAAGTAGAAAAAGAAATTAATAATTCAGTTCCTTATAGTGTTAGATATTGGTTACGTAAATCTATAATGAATAGAAAACAAGATTTAATTAATATTTATAATAAATCAGTAAGAGAATTATAAAAAATAACTTGCAAAAATATTAGTATATGTTTATAATATTTTCTCGTTTGCAAAAGAAAGAGGGATATTATGGGAACATTAAATATTGCCACTAATAGAATTATGGCTTGTACTACAAAAAATAGTATTAGTTATAGTGAATGGCATAAACATTTTGAATTATTAAAAATGTTAGCAAATTATCAAGTAAATGGAGTAGATTATTTAACTCTTGCCCATGCTTTATTAAATATTAATGTTTTAATTAATAATGAAAATGATATGGCAGAATATAATAAAGAATATTTAAGTTTACAAGATTTTGCTTGGGAGTTTGAAAATATACAAGAATTTATAACTGCTAATCCAAATGCAATATATAGATAATCTATAAATTAAAGAAAGATAAAAAAATCTTTCTTTTTTCTACCCCAATTTATATTTATATGTTAAAATAGTAAGTAGTGAAGAAGTATTAATTAGAGGTGTATTATGGCTAAAGTTATTTCATTAGTTAATCAAAAAGGCGGAGTTGGTAAAACAACTACTAGTATCAATTTAGCGGCAGCATTGGGCAAAGAAGGTAAATCTGTTTTATTAATTGATTTAGATCCCCAAAGCAATGCTACTACAGGTTTGGGATATAATTCTAATGATTTTGAACATGATGTCTATGAAGTTATTACTGGCAAATGTAATATTGAAAGTGCAATTATTAAAACTAAATATGAAAATTTAGCCTTAATTCCTTCAACCTTAAATTTAGCTGGTGTTGATGTAGAATTTGTTAAAAAGATGTTAGATGATCAAACATTTCATCAAAATGAACAACTAAAAATAGCTATTCAAGAAATTAGACACATCTTTGATTATATAATTATTGATTGCCAACCTTCTTTAGGACTAGGCACAATGAATGCCCTAGTTGCAAGTGATTCCGTAATTATTCCTGTTCAATGTGAATTTTTTGCTCTAGAAGGAATTACTCAACTTTTAAATTCTATTATTATGGTTCAATCAAGTATGAATCCAAACTTAAGAATTGAAGGAGTACTTTTAACTATGCTTGATGGACGTACAAATATAGGTTTAGAAGTTATTGAAGAAATTAGAAAATATTTTAAAGATAAAGTATTTAATACAATTATACCAAGGTTAGTTAGACTAGTTGAGGCTCCATCTCATGGTAAACCAATTAATGAATATGATCCAACTAGTAGAGCAACCGAAGCTTATCACAATTTAGCAAAGGAAGTGATTCTAAGAGATGGAAACTAAAAAGAAAGCCTTAGGTAGAGGATTAGAACAATTATTTACTAATAACAATGTTATTGATTTTGATAACTTTGAAAAAGAAATTGTTTCAGAAAATAAAAATAATGTGGTAATGATTAAATTAGATGAGATTAGAAGTAATCCGCATCAACCAAGAAAAACTTTTAATGAAGAAAGTTTAAGGGAACTTGCTACATCTATTAAAGAATATGGCGTAGTTCAACCAGTTATTGTTAAAAAAAGCATTAAAGGTTATGAACTAATTGCTGGTGAAAGAAGATGTAAGGCATCTCGTCTTGCTGGACTTACCGAAGTACCTGCTATTGTAAAAGAATTTACTGACCAAGAAATGATGGAAATTGCTCTAATTGAAAATATTCAAAGAGAAGATTTAAATCCAATTGATGAAGCAAAAAGTGTTTTAAATATTATTAATTTAAGAGGTATTACGCAAGAAGAATTTGCCCAAAAATTTGGTAAAAGTAGAAGTTATATCACTAATTTATTAGGACTTTTAAATTTACCAGAAAATATTCAAAAAATGTTAATTAATAAAGAAATATCTGCATCTCATGCTAGAGTCTTAAGTAAACTCGAAGATAATAAACAAATAGATGAACTTGCTAAAAAAATTGTTACGGATAATTTAAATGTAAGAGATTTAGAACATTTAGTAAGTAATAAAGAGGTTCCTAAAAGAAAACCAATGATAAGTAAAGAGGTAGAACCAAAATATCAAATGTATGAAAATGTTATTAGTGATAAAATTGGTAATAAAGTTAAAATAAATAAAAATAAAATAGAGATTTCTTTTGATTCAGTTAAAGATTTAGAAAGAATAATGGAAATATTAAATATTACCATTGGAGATGAATAAAAATGAATAAAGAATTTGCTCTAAATGATGAAGTAATTATGAAAAAACAACATGCTTGTGGTACTAATCTATGGACTATTACTAGAGTTGGTGTTGATATCAAATTAAAATGTAATAATTGTGGTAGAGAAATTATGATGGATCGTTTAGAATTTCAAAAGAAATTAAAGAAGGTGCTTAAAAATGAAGAGAATAAAAAGGAAAACTAAGTTTGAATTACATCCACTGATGGCCTATGTTTTACTAATCGCATTTAGTATTATTTTAAGTGGTATATTAAGACTAATAGATGTTCAAGCAACTTATACGACAGTAAATAATATTACTTTAGAATTAAATCCAATTACAGAAGTTATTAAATCATTATTTAATTTAAGTGGAGTTAAATATATATTCACTAATACTGTATCTAATTTTGCTAATTTTACTGTACTTTCTAATTTAATAATTTTATTAATGGGTATAAGTATTATGGATAAAAGTGGTTTCTTACAAACTGCTATAACATTAACTACTAAAAGATTAAAAAAGAAAACTGTTACTTTTATTTTTGTCTTATTATGTGTATTATCAAGTATCTTTGGTAATTTATCATATTTAATATTTATTCCAATTGGGGCATTACTTTTCTATTATGGTAAGCGAAATCCAGCAATAGGTATAATCGCAGCTTTTGCAGCCCTTTCTTGTGGTAGTGCTATTAATGTTATATTTACAAGTAGTGATTCAGAACTTTTAAATTATACTCTTTTAGCATCACATACTCTAAATCCTAATTATATTATTTCTCATCTAGCATTTGTCTTTATTATGGCAGTTGCAGTGTTACTAGTTACCTATATAATAACAATTGTTACCGAAAATATAATTGTGCGAAAATTACCAAAATATGAATTTAGTGAAACTGAACTTGAAGAAGATATTGTTACTAAAGATGAGAAAAAAGGTATGATATATGCTTGTACTAGTGCAGGAATATATTTATTAATATTTATTTATAGTATTATTCCAGGACTTCCTTTAAGTGGGGCATTACTTGATAATAGTCAAACTTATTATATCGATAAATTATTTAGTGTTAATGCTTTCTTCAACAATGGATCTGTCTTTGTTATAACTCTATTATTTATCATTTTAGGTTTATTTTATGGTATTGGAGTTAAAACAATTAGAAATCATAAAGACTTCTGTGATAATTTAGGTCATTCCTTAGATGGTATTGGTAATATGCTAGTTATGATATTCTTAGCATCTCTATTTATTAGTATTTTTAAACAAACTAATATTGGCAATGTCATAGTAGCATCAGTTGCTGAAATTATTGATAATACAACATTTACGGGACTTCCTTTAATTATCCTAGTATTCTTTGGAGTAGCTTTATGTAATTTATTTGTGCCATCAAGTACTCTAAAATGGTATATGCTATCTGGAACTGTAGTACCAGTAATGATGCGTTCTGTAATGACACCAGAATTTGCTCAAATAGTTTTTAGATTTGCGGAGACTACAACAATGAATATTACACCAATGCTTGCTTATTTTATTGTATATCTAGCATTTTTAGAAAAATATAATCAAAGAGATAAAAAGGTAAGATTAATTGAATCAATTAGATACCAAATGCCTTATACAATAATTATTGGTTTAACATTAATTGTAATATTAATTTTATGGTATGTTGTTGGAATTCCACTTGGAATAAATACTTTACCAACTATGAGATAAGAAAGGTGATATTATGTCTTTAAAAGCAGGAATTGTAGGCTTACCTAATGTTGGAAAATCAACATTATTTAATGCCATTACCAAGAAACATATTTTAGCTGCAAATTATCCATTTGCAACAATTGAACCAAATGTAGGGGTTGTGACTGTTCCTGATACTAGACTTGATTATTTAGTTAGTTTATATAATCCAAAAAGTATTGTGCCAACAACTTTTGAATTTATTGATATTGCCGGTCTTGTTAGTGGAGCATCAACTGGTGAAGGATTAGGTAATAAATTTTTATCGCATATAAGAGAAGTTGATGCCATTGTTGAGGTTGTCAGATGTTTTGATGATGAAAACATTACCCATGTAGAAGGAGCTACTGATCCAATTCGTGATGTTGAAATAATTAATACAGAACTTATTTTGGCAGATTTAGATATTGTAGTAAATAGACTTGGTAAAATTGAAAAAAAGGCTGAAACTACTAAAGATAAAGACTCAATTAGAGAGGTAAATGTTTTAAAAAAAATTAAAGAAAGCTTAGAAGCAAGTACACCAATAAGATTATTGGATTTTGATGATGATGAACTAGAAATAATTAAAAATTTTAATTTTATTACCCAAAAGAAAATTATTTATGTAGCTAATGTTGATGAAGTTTCAGCATCTGTTGGTGATAATGACTATTCTTTGAAATTAAAAGAGTATGCTCATAAAGAAAATGCATCAGTGGTAGTTATGTGTGCCAAATTAGAAAGCGATTTAGCTGATTATGAAGATAGTGAAAGAGAAGAATTTTTAAAAAGTGTTGGTATTACTAATAGTGGTCTTGATAAACTTATTTTTGCTACTTATGATTTACTAGGCCTTGCAACATTCTTTACATCTGGTCCTGATGAATGTCGGGCTTGGACTTTTAAAAAAGGTATGAAAGCCCCAGATTGTGCTGGCATTATTCATACTGATTTTAAAAAAGGATTTATTAAAGCAGAAGTTATGAGTTTTAATGATTTAGAAGATGCTGGTAGCGAACTTAAAGTAAGAGAAAATGGTAAACTAAGATTAGAAGGTAAAGATTATCAAGTTCAAGATGGAGATATTTGTTATTTTAGATTTAATGTATAGAAAGGGATTAACTTATGAAAAATAATGCAATAAAAACATATGGTGACATAATAAGAAGAATAGTAGAAATTATTAAATTGAGTAAAAATGCTAAAAATGAATTAGCTGAAGATGAAATAAAAGAAAATTTTAATAATCATTTTACTTATATTTTATATAATGATATTGAAAATTCATTAGTAAGTGAGTTTAAAGAATTAATTGATGCTGAAAGAACATTTACTATAATGGATAATGAATCTCCTTTAGTATATTTAGATAAAACTAGAGAACTCCTAGCAATGTGTGAAGAAAAGGCTGATCCTAATTATGGTAATTATACATATTATGTTGAAATAATTCAAATTATTGGAGAATCATATGGTAAAAGTGCATTAGATTTAACAGAATATAAAGGTTATTATATTTTAAGAGAAAGATTTAATAAATGGCTATGGTTAATGCGTAAATTAGATTTATTCCCTGAAGAAAAACATATGAGTACTAAAGAAAAAAATGATGCCGTTGATCGTTATTTATTTGCAAGTCATGAACAATATTTTCGGATTCAAAAGTATTTAGATCAAGATTTAGCGAATACTAAATTTGAAAAAGATGAACCTACATTTAAATTTAATTTAAGTAATAGAAAACATAGTGATTTAATTTTATTAGGATTAAATGGCAATTTAACGATTGATTATCTTCGTGATTTAAAATTTTTATATTCTAATGATGAATATCAAAGTTTATTAGATGAACTTTTAGAATGGCAAATATTTAGTGAAGAAGAAATTTCAAAATTACGAGAAATTGAACCTAAATCAACTGTTATTATAGATGGAAAAGATAGTTTGGATAAATTAGTAAGATTTTTTTGTAATAATGCAAAGGAAATTACTGATGCTAATTCTTTAAGATTATTAAAACCAGTTATTGGAGATGGAACTTTAAATTCATTAGTTAATACTCTTCATGCAATTGGGTTAATATCAGAAGAAGTTTATGAGCAATATTTAACAATAGATAAAGATTTAACTATAAAAAAATAATAATTAATTTGCTATTTAATTAATATAATGTATAGTAAAAAATGTTTACAATTGTAAACATTTTTGTTATACTACAATGTGAGTAAATTTATTACTCCTTGCTTTTTGTAAAAAAGCCAAAAGACCATAAGGAGGTGGAATAATGACTAATTATGAAATTATGTTTATTGTTAAAGCTACTTTAGATGAAGCTGCATTAAAAAAACTTACAACTGAAGTACAAAAATTAATAACTGACAATAAATGTAAAATTAGCGAATTTAAGGATATGGGTAGAAAGAAACTTGCTTACCCAATTAACAAAGAGGTAAGTGGTTTTTACTATTTAATGAATGTTGAAGCGACTCATGAAGTAATCCAAGAATTTGATCGTAAACTTAGAATTAATGAAAATATTTTAAGACATTTAATATTAAAAAAAGAAAGTGAGTAAATCATGAATAAAGTATTATTAGTAGGAAGATTAACAAGAGATCCAGAACTTAGAACTACCCAAAGTGGTATTGCTGTTGCTAGATTTTCTTTAGCAGTAAGTCAAAATTTTACAAATAGAAATGGTGAACGTGGTACTGATTATATTAATTGTGTTGTATGGGAAAGACAAGCAAGTAATGTAGCAAGATATTGTCATAAAGGTACTTTAGTAGCAGTTGAAGGTAGAATTTCTACTAGAAGTTATGATGCCCAAGATGGCACAAAAAGATATGTTACTGAAGTTGTTTGCGAAAATGTAAATTTCTTATCACCAAAAAGTGATGGTAATGCAAACTATGCTCCAGATATGGCAGATAATATTGCTCCAGTTGAAAATGCCCAACAACCAATGGAAACAGCAGATTTATCAGAAGATCCATTTAAAAGTTTTGGCGAAGAAATTACTTTAACTAGTGATGATTTACCATTCTAAAAAGGAGGAATTTAAATGGCAGAATTTTATCGTAAGAAAAAGAAAATATGTCAAATGTGTGCTGGTAAAAGCGTTGATTATAAAGATGTAATGATTATCAATAAATATATAAATGAAAAAGGTAAAATATTACCAAGAAGAGTAACCGGTGCTTGTGCTAAACATCAAAGACATATTGCAGAACAAGTAAAATATGCAAGATTTATGGCTTTAATACCATATGTTAAATAATTAATGAGCTTAAATAAAGCTCTTTTTTTTACGCCTAATTTTAAAACAAATAAAAATATATTGACAAATCAAAAACCGGGGGGGGTATAATTTTTATAGATAGATAAGAGTATTACAGGAAGGTAAAAAATGTTCTATCAAAATAGAATAAAGGAAGGAGGGAAAATAATGGATAAGAAGAATACAATGTTATTAACAGTAATAGCAGTAGCAACACTTTTAGTTGCAGTAGTAGGAGCTACATTTGCATTCTTTGCAATTAGTACTACTGGTACAAAAACAAATGCAACAATTACTGGTACTGTAGATCCTTTTACACCAGGTACTATTGTATTAGATGAAAAAGATTCTACATTAAAATTAAAAATTACTGCAGCTGATATGGCTGAGGCTCTTAAAGGTAACACAACATATTATGCTACAGCAGAAGAAGCAAATAATTCTACATCATTAGAAAAATTTAATGTTGCTAATATTACAATAAATGGTGAAGATGAACCTAAAGCAGATACTGGTGTTAACTATTATTGTACTGCTAATATTAAAGCTACTTTAACTGTTACTGGTGAAGAAGCTGGTACAATTCAATTTGAAGATACTGATGAAGCTCAATTAGTATTTTATCCAGGTAATGGCATTACTTTAGTACCTGGCGAAGATGCAAAATTAACAAATACAATTAAGTTATCTGACTTAGTTGCTGCTGAAGATGGTATAAGTGGTAAAGTAAATTTTGAATTTACTGGTACTGGTGAATCACAAAATGCTAAACTTGAAGCTTCTTTAAGTTTAAAAAATAGTAATGTAGATCAAAGCAAAAGATTAGCAGATAAGCAATTCACAGTCAAAGTTGATTTAACAGATTTTAAATGTGATACAAAAGAAGCAGAATAAAGATTTTAATCTTTAATTATATAATTAACTATTTAGAAAGAAGTTTTTTAACTTCTTTTTTGTTTTTTTAGAAAAATTTTAAAAAATTTCTCTAAAAAAAAGGAAATTGGCTATCTAGTTCACTATATATATAAGTGAAAGGAGATAGTTTTATGAAATTGATTGATCAAGAATTACTGAAAAAAATTTATAAGGAAATTGCCACTAATGATAATGTTACTGAAGTTTTATTAGCACAAAAATATTATTGCTCAGAGAGAACTATTAGAAGATATATTAAAATATTAAAAGAGAATAAATATATCACTATGGAAGGAGCTGGCACAAAAAGGAAATGGATTATTCTAAAGTAATATTCTATTAAGTAAAAAATTATGTTATAATATTTATAGCCTTTAGGAGGACATTATATGAAAATTATTTTATTAGAAGATGTTAAAGGAAAAGGTAAGAAAGATGATATTATTAATGTAAGTGATGGTTATGGTAAAAATTACTTACTAAAAAATAAATTAGGAGTTTTATATACTGAAGGTAGTAAAAAAGTACTAGATAAAGAAATAAAAAATAGACAAGATAAGGAAGATGCTTTAGTTAATGATTTAACTAAAATAAAAGAAAAATTAGAAAATAAAAATATTAAATTTAAAGTAAAAGTCGGTAAAGAAGATAGAGTATTTGGTAATATTTCGACTAAACAAATTAGTGAAGAGATAAAAAAATTGGGTTTTAATATTGATAAAAAATGTATTAAACCAGATAGTAATATAGATTCTTTAGGTACTCATAAAGTATTAATTGAACTTCATAAAAGAGTTAAATTTTATATAAATGTTGTGTTAGATAAGTAGGTGATATTATGGCAAGAGTAATGCCTTCAAATAAAGAAGCTGAAATGAGCATTTTAGGGGTAATGTTTATTGATAATAGCTTAGTTGATAGTATTTGTGAAGAAGTAAATGCAGATATGTTTTTTGATGAAAAAAACAAAATACTATTTGAAGCAATTGCAGAATTGCATAACCAAAATATACCCATAGATGCAGGAATGGTTAAAGAAGAGTTAGATAAAAAGAAAAAATTAAATACTATTGGTGGTTTGTCTTATATTAGTGAAGTAATTGATTCAGTTATTACTACTGCCAATTTATCACATTATATTGCTATTTTAAAAGAACACGCTACAAGAAGAAATTTAATTAATGCCGCAACAGAAGTTATTAATGAAGCATATGATGAAGAAAATGTTACAACTGTTTTAGATGATGCGGAGAGAAATATTTTAAATGTTGTTAAAACAAGAACAGTTAAAGATTTTGTGCCAATTCATGAAATACTTAGAAGGGCACAAGCGAAATTAGAAGAACTTGCTAAAAATAAAAAACTTATTACTGGACTTGAAACAGGATTTTATGATTTTGATAAAATAACTACCGGATTTCAACCGGGTGAACTTATTATTTTAGCAGCTCGTCCTGGTATGGGAAAAACAGCCCTTGCTCTAAATATGGCAACATATGCGGCCACTAAAACGGAAAAAGCCGTGGCAATATTTAACTTAGAAATGCCAGCTGAACAACTAGTAAATAGAATAATTAGCTCAATTGGTTCTATTGATGCTTATAAACTTCAAACAGGTAATATGCAAGAGAGAGATTGGAAACGCTACAATGAAGCGATGAATGAACTTGCAGATACTAATCTTTATATTGAAGATAATTCTGGTATTACGGTATCTGAAATTAAAGCTAAATGTCGAAGACTTGCTAATATGCCTAAAGGTTTAGGTCTAGTAGTTATCGATTACTTACAACTTGTTACAACTGGTAGTAAAAGAGTAGAATCAAGACAAGTTGAAGTATCAGAAATATCAAGAAATTTAAAAACAATGGCCTTAGAGCTTGGTGTACCAGTTATAGCTTGTGCCCAACTTTCAAGAAATGCTGAACGAAGAGAATCAAATATGCCAATGCTTGCCGATTTAAGAGAATCAGGTTCAATTGAACAAGATGCCGATATCGTATTATTTATTAATAGAAAAGATTATTATGAAGCAAAAAAAGATCAAACTGAGAAAATAGTTCCAGCTGAGCTTGTTATTGCTAAGCATCGTAAAGGTAGTTTAGGTACAATAGATTTATTATTTGAATTAAATATGAGTGCTTTTAGAAGTGTAGCACATGATGTTGAGGAAGAGAATTAATGAAAATAAAAGAAAAAATTATTACTAGTTTAATATGTTTAATTGCTATATCTTTATTTGCAGTTATTAATGGTTATCAAAATGTATCAGAGGCAGATAAAATATATAATGTTTACTTAGATGGTAAAGCAATCGGTGCTATTACTGATAAAGATGCTTTATATAGTTTAATTGATGAAAAACAACAAAATATTAAAGATAAATATAATGTTAATAATGTGTATCCTCCAAGCGGTTTACAAATTGTAGAAAATTATGCTTATGATATAAAGCCAGATGAAATTAATAATATTTATAAAAAAATAGAAGATTCACAAGATTTCACTATTAAAGGTTATGAAATAAAAGTAGGTAAAGGTAGCGATCATGATGAATTTAGTCTTTATGTTTTAGATAAAAATATTTTTAGAGAAGCTGTTAAAGATTTTATTTTAGCTTTCATTGATGAAGAAGATTATCAAAAATATTTAAATGGGGAACAAGAAGAATTAGATGATATAGGTAAAACTTATAATAGTATGACTATACTAGAAAATATCGTAATTCGTGAAAAATATATTAGTATTAATGATAAAATATATCAAAATAGTGAAGAACTTGCTCAACAATTGTTATTTGGTTTTAATTATAAAACTAAAACATATACAGTGAAAGAAGGAGACACTATTGAATCAATTTCTGATGATAACTCTTTAAATACTCAAGAATTTTTAGTAGCTAATCCTGAATATTCAAGCAAAGATTCCCTATTAACTATAGGTGATACAGTAAATATTACTTTAATTAATCCGCAAATATCATTTGCTTATAATGCTTATGAAATGAAACAAGTAGAATATGATTATGAAACAAAAATTGAACGTGATGAATCTAAACCATCAAGTTATTCTGAAATTACGCAAAATGGTGTAAAAGGATTATCTTTAGTTACAAGTCACTATACTGTAGTTAATGGCGAACAAAATACTGATGAAATAATCGATAATGAAAAAGTATTAATAGCTAAAGTTGATCAAATTACTACAAAGGGTAGAAAAAGTGTTGTTTGGGGATGGAACAATTATACCGATACTGGTACTGGATGGCGTTGGCCGACATCTAACCCTTATGCTATTACAAGTGAATTTACATGGCGCTGGGGTAAACAACATAATGGTATAGATATATCTGGTCCTGGTGAAGGTTCAAAGATTTATGCCGCTAATGATGGTGTTGTTAGCTATGCTTCTAGTGGTTGTCCTGATAATGGTAGTTATCCTAACAATTGTGGTGGCGGTTATGGTAATTATGTAATAATTGACCATGGTAATAATATTTATACTCTTTATGGTCATATGCTTCAAAATATTCGAGTTAGAACTGGTCAAACAGTTAGTCGTGGCGATGTAATTGGTTATATGGGTAATAGTGGTCAATCAAAAGGTGTTCACTTACACTTTGGTTTATCACAAGGTAATCCAAATAGTGGGGGTACATGGCAAAATCCAAGGGAGCTATTTAAATAATGCGTGTTTGTGTATTAGCAAGTGGTTCGAAAGGAAATTCTACTTATATTGAAACCAAAAATCATCACATTTTACTAGATATGGGTAAAAATAAAAAATACATTGTCGATTCTCTTAAATCAATTGGGGTAGATCCTAAAAATATTGATATCATTTTAATAAGTCATTTACATAATGATCATATCTCAGCTTTAGAAACATTTATTAAAAGTTACCCTGCTACTGTTTGTATGCCACAGGATATGTTTGCTTCCCTAGATAGTTTACAAAATTATGAACATATCAAAATATATGATGATGAAATGGATTTTGATGATGTTAAAATATATGCTTTAAAATCTAGTCATGATGCTATTGCATCGCATAACTTTATCGTTGAAGAAGGAAGTACTTCCGTAGTGCAAATAACTGATACTGGTTATATAAAAAGTAAATATTTTAACTTACTTAAAAATAGAGATGTTTATTTATTAGAAAGTAATCATGATGTGGAAATGTTACAACATGGCCCTTATCCTGATTGGCTTAAAAAAAGAGTATTATCAGATGAGGGACACCTTTCTAATCAAGCTGCTGGTTTCTATTTATCTAAATTAATTGGTGACAAAACTAAAAAAGTTTATTTGATGCATTTAAGTGAAGTTAATAACAAACCAGAAATAGCATTAAAAACGGTTAAAGATTCTTTAAAAGAATATGATGTTAATTTTAAAGAAATAAAATGTGCTACGCAAAATGAAATAAGTGAAGTGATAACTTTATGATAAAAATAATTTGTGTAGGTAAAATAAAAGAAAATTATCTAAATGAATTAATTGATGACTATTTAAAAAGAATAAGTAAATATCATAAAATTGAAATTATTGAAGTAAAAGATAATGATAATTTAAAAATAGAGGCTAATAATTTGCTTAAAGTTATTAATCCAAAAGATTATAATATTGCTCTTTCTATTAATGGTTCATCTTTTAATAGTGTTGATTTAGCTCACCATATTGATAACCTATTTATTTATAATAGTACAATATCTTTCATTATTGGTGGATCTAATGGTTTAAGTAGTGATATATTAAATATGTGCAAAGAACAAATAAGTTTTGGTAATTTAACTTTCCCTCATGGTTTATTTAGGGGTATTTTACTAGAACAAATATATCGTTCATTTAAAATAAATAATAATGAAAATTATCATAAGTAGGAGTGTTTTATGATAGGAAATGATTGGGATCAAGTATTAGAAATAATTGAAAAAAGTACTGGCTTTAAAAAATTTATGCAAATGATTAACGAAAAATACAACAAAACTGTTGTATATCCACCTAAAAATTATGTATTTAATGCTTTAAAACTTACAAGTTATAAAGATACTAAAGTAGTAATTGTAGGACAAGATCCATATCATGGTGAAGGAGAAGCCCATGGACTTTCCTTCAGTGTCCAAAAAGGTGTTAAAATACCACCATCACTACAAAATATTTATAAAGAACTATATAATGATTTAGGAATTAAACCAGCTTTATATGGTGATTTAACTAAATGGGCTAAAGAAGGAGTATTACTTCTTAATGCTGTTTTGACTGTGGAAAAAGATAAACCAGCTTCACATCGTAATTTAGGTTGGGAGTTACTTACTGACTACATCATTAAAGCTTTAAATGAAAAAGATGAATCAGTTGTCTTTATTTTATGGGGAAACTTTGCTAAGGAAAAGAAAAAATATATTACTAATCCAAAACATTTAGTATTAACCAGTCCACATCCATCTCCGTATTCCGCAAGTAGTGGTTTCTTTGGTTCAAAGCCTTTTTCGAAAACAAATGAATTTTTAACTAAGAATAATAAAAAACCGATTGATTGGCAACTTTAGAAGTTATCGCCATCATCGGTTTTATTAGTTGTATAAAAACTTTTTATTCGATATTTTGCAATCTTAGCAACAATATTATAGGGAACTGTTTTAATTAGCTGATTTGATTTTACTGCATTTTGATTAAAAACATTTTTTGCTGATACTAATACTTCATCAAGTTCTCTTAGTGATTTAAATGTTTTCATAAATTCTTTATCACTATTTAAATCACTATAATCATTAGTAAGTTCATTTATTAATTTAATTGCTTCATTTAATTTCATATCTTTTTCAATATTAGTTATAATTAAATCTCTAATTGATATGTAATCTTTTAAATAGTCTTTTTTGCCTGTTACTTTTTTTATTGTGCCATTTAATGTAATAACTAGGTCTAATTTTTTATTTAAATTCTCATCAATAATTTCCTCAGCTTTATTCATTTTTTCTTGATATTTCTTTAATTTTGTTACACAAGCAAAGTATGTAAATACTAATATGGCTATAAGCATAACTACAATAGCTAATATGATATAAAATTTCATTATTTATCCCTTTTCTTTCCTAATAATTCTAATAATTCATTTTTATTAATTAAAATATAAATAGTAAGTAATATAATTCCAAATATTGCAAGCAATAAGATTAATAATATTCTACTTTCTATATTTATAATTATACCACGATATATTAAAGATAAGAATATCATAAAAGCATATACTAATAATATTTTTGGTAATTTTTTTAAAGTATTTGCATATTCTAAATGAAATTCTTTTTTTAAATTAACAAATGGAATAATCAAAGAAATTATATAACCAATAAGAGTAGCTGCAATAGCACCATAATAAGGATAAATACCAAGGTTATTAAATAAGATCATTAAAGGTACATCTAAAAATAAATTAATTCCTAAACCTAATAAAACAGAAGTATAAATAAGTTTTGTTTTATTAAGACCTTGCAGACCATTACATATCATTATATATAATGCATCAACAGCAGCAGTTATAATAGAAAATTTAATTATTATTGGACCAAATTCATTTTGACTTGCATAGAATATTTTCCATATGGCATCCCCAAAGATACTCATAAATATTGCTAAAGGAAGAGCAACATAGAAAAATATTTGTAACAATGTATTAAATTTATTATTGATATCTTTATAATCTTTTTTTGTGTTACTTATTGCTATATTAGGTACTAAACTTATGGCAATACCTGTGGCAATACTTGTTATAATTGTATTTATTTTGCCACCCCAAGTAGTAAACACACTACTAATAGCTTCAATAGATGGAGTATCAAATTTTAAATAATGTAATCCTCTAATTAAAAGTATCATATCAGTTGATGTATATAATGAATTAGCAATGTTAACTACAATAAATGGAATAGAATACATTATGATTCTTTTGGTAATAGCAGCTTTCTCTTCTTTTTTTAGAGTACTTATATCAGTTTTATCTGCTCTTTTTACCTTTATAAATCTTTTTATTAAATAGATAAAGGCTGCAATAGCACCAGCACATGCACCAAATACGGCAATTCCAACAGCAGATCTTAAACTTAAATTAAAGACTTTTAAACCTAAGAAACTACCGCCAATTATAACTGCAATTCTTACTATTTGCTCAACTACTTGACTAAATGATGATGCTCTTATGTAACCGTGTCCTTGTAAATAACCACGACTTATTGCAAGCATTGGAACAACTAATATAGCAAATGATACACATCTAATAACAAAAGCTATATCTTCAGTAGTATTACCACCAGTAATATTACCCATTATTAAGTGAGCAATAGCAGGGGCAAAAAGAAATAAAAGTAAAAAACAAACAACTGAAAATATTAAAATAATTCTTTGAGTTGATTTAAACATATAAGCTTTTTCCCTTTTCATATTTAAGGTATTATATTCGCTTGTAAGTTTACTAATTGCAAGAGGTATACCAGCTGTTGAAATAATTAAAAATAAATTATAAATGTTATAGGCATAGCCATATAAAGCTCCACCTTGAGTACCAACTATACTATAAAAAGGAATTACGTAAATAATACCTAAAAATTTAGTAAAGAAGATAGCTAAAGTGGCAATAATAGCGCCTTCCATAAATCCACTTTTCTTCATGGAATCACTCCTATATATAATTATAATTTAAAATAATACCTATATACAAGTTTTAAAAGGATATAAAGTCAATTTTTTGTAAAAAATTAATATATTTTACTTTTAGGATATGGTTTTCTTTCATCAGTTTTACTAAGCAGATAATCAATTGATACTTTATAATAGTCAGCAAGTTCACTCAAATAATTAATAGGAATTAGTCTTTTCCCTATTTCATATTCAGAGTATTGTTGTTGTTTAATATGCAATACTTTAGCAACATCTTTTTGTAATAAATCATTATCTTCTCTTATTTCTTTTAATCTATTTATATTCATAATTACACCTTATTAAATTTTTTCATACAATACATCATTTGTATTGACTATACAAAACATATATTGTATAATAATGTCGTAATACAATACATGTTTTGTATAAGGATAAGAATGGATGATTATTATGAATAAAAAAATAATAGGTGTTTTATTTTTATTTATATCTTTAGTATCGTTATTATCGTTACATTTTTTACCTTTTAATAAAAAAGTTGATAATAAATTACCTGAAGTAAAACTAAAAGAAATAGTAAATAAAGATAAATCATTTGCTATAATGATTCAAGAAAAAAGTGAAACAGATAAATATCAAGAATATAGTAGTAATACATGGCCTGGAGATGATTATGTATTTAAAGAAGCAAAATGTATTGATAATAATGGTGATGAAATAACAGAAGCAGTAACATATGAAGAAGGTAAAATAACCTTAACTACAAATAAGACAGTATATTGTACAGTATATTTTGATAAATCAATAATAGGAAAGTTAAGAGAAAAAGATCCGAATAAAGTATTAAGTACTGAAGAAGTAGGTGGTATGTATCGTTATCAAGGGGTAGGTACTGAAGAAGGAGTAGATGCAACTCATAAACTTGTAGACAATAATTATATATGTTTTGGAACAAATGATATAAATAAGTGTAATTGTAATACAGAAGAAAATTGTGATAAATATATGTATAGAATAATAGGGGTAACTAAAGATAATCAATTATACTTAATAAAAATGAAAGGTGTAGAAGAAGGAGAAAACAATACTTTTCAATGGTGGGAAAATAAAACTGATGATATTGAATGGTCAGAATCACTGGTATATAAGAAATTAAATGGGGAATATGAAAATTCAAATATATTTTTAAATAATTCTCATTATGAATATATGCTTGCTAATAATAACTGGAATAAATTAATTATAAAGTATAATTGGTTATATGGAGATATATACAATACATCAAATACAAATTTGAATAATGAAATATTATATGGTCCATTTAACAATGGATTAATATTATATCAAATTGAACAAGGCCAATTGCCAACATTACATAATTATGAAGTCGATGGTAAATGGAATCTTGTCAAGTTTCAATGGAATAAAGAAAAAAAGGTTGAAGCTAAAATTGGACTTATGTATTTACACGATTATTATTTATCTTATGATAATAATGTGATTTGGAGAAGTAATTATGATACAAAGAATTGGCTTTTCGTTGATAATAATAAAAATACTACTGATATCCATTATGAAAGTTTAATTTCTCGTATTGGTCCTGGTCCTGATGGAGTAAAACACATTTGGGGAATATGGACTGAAGGAATTACAAATGGTCGTTATCTAGATTCTATGAATATTATTCGACCAACATTTTATTTAACAAATACAATTCAATTATCTGGCAAAGGTACAATAGATAATCCGTATTTAATTAATGTTTAATAATTAAATCTTAGACTTGACAAAAGTTTAAGATTTTTTCTATGCAAAAATTTGTCAAATTTATGGTTGCATTTCATATAATTATTGTGTTATAATGTTAATCGTATGACTGCGATGATGCACGAGGTTGCTGATACACTAGGAAGAGTTGTTAAAACTTTTTATAGGTTTTGGGGAATTCGGGTGGAGCAAGTCTATACTAGATATAGACGAAAGGAGGACATGGTAGAATGTCAAATAACAAAGTTAGAATCAATTTGAAGGCTTATGATCATCGTGTACTTGATCTTGCAGCTGCTAAAATTGTGGAAACTGTGAAAAGAACTGGTGGTGAAGTATCTGGTCCTGTACCACTTCCAACTGAAATTGAGAAGTTTACAGTACTTAGAGCTGTCCACAATAATAAGGACTCTCGTGAACAATTTGAAAGAAGAACTCATAAGAGACTTATTGATATTAAAAATCCTAGTAAGGAAACAATTGATGGTTTAACTCATTTAGATTTACCAAGTGGCGTTGACATCGATATAAAATTATAATAAAGGAAGGAAAGTAAAGTTATGAAAGGAATCTTAGGACGCAAAGTTGGCATGACACAAGTATTTACTAAAGATGGAAAATTAATTCCAGTTACAGTAGTATCTTGTGAACCAAATGTAGTAATGCAAGTTAAGACAGTTGAAAAAGATGGTTATAATGCTATTCAACTTGGCGTATTTGAAAAGAAACAAAGTCGTGTTAATAAAGCAGAAGCTGGACACGCAAAAAAAGCAAACACTACACCTAAGCGCTTCTTAAAAGAAATTAGAGATGTTGAAGGCGCTTATAATGTAGGAGATAAAATAGGGGTAGATATTTTTGAAGTAGGAGAAGTTGTTGATGTAACTGGTACTTCAAAAGGTAAAGGAATGCAAGGTGTTATCAAAAGATGGAATGGTTCTCGTGGACCTATGGGACATGGATCACATTATCATAGAGGACCTGGTTCTTTAGGTACAATGCTTCCAAAAAGAGTATTAAAGGGTAAAAAACTTCCAGGACATATGGGAGTTGAAACGGTAACAATTCAAAATCTTGAGATTATTGAAGCAAATACCGAAGATAATTACATCTTAGTAAGTGGCAATATTCCAGGTGCAAAAAATTCTTTAGTTTATATTAGAACTGCTGTTAAAAATTCTAGAAAGGCTAGTCCTAAAGAAATTTTAACTTATACAGAAGAAACTGTTGTAGATGCAGTTGAAGATGTTAAGAAAGATACTCCAGTAGTTGAAGAAACTACTCCAGAAGTAGAAAATACTGAAGCAACTGAAACTGTAGCAGAAACTGAAAACACTGAAACTACTGAAGAAGCAGTTGAAGAAAAAGAAGAAACTAAAGAAGAAACTCCAGAAGAAAGCAATTAAGCTTTAGAAAGGAAATATTATGACAAAGATAAGTATAAAAAATATAAAAGGTGAATCTATTAAAGATGTAACCCTTGAAAGTAAAATTTGGAATATTGAAACTAATGATGATGCACTAAAGAAAATGATTCGTTTACAACTAGATAGCATGCGTCAAGGAACAAGAAAAACAAAAAATAGAAGTGAAGTATCTGGCGGAGGTAGAAAACCTTGGAAACAAAAAGGTACTGGTCGTGCTCGTCAAGGTAGTATCCGTGCTACACAATGGCGTGGTGGTGGTATTCCTCTAGGTGTTGGTCCAAGAGATTACTCATTTAAAATTAATCGTAAAGAAAGAGTTTTAGCTTTAAAAACTGCTTTAACATATAAAGCAAAAGAAAAGGCTCTAGTAGTTATTGATAATATTAAATTAAACACTTTAAAAACTAGTGAAGTAACTAAAATATTAGAAACACTAAAATTAAGTGGCAAAATATTATTTGTAACTAAAGATGAAAATGAAAATTTCTATATGGCTACAAGAAACTTAGGAAATGTTCTAGTTTTAATGCCTGATGAAATTAATTGTTATGACATTGTTAATGCTGATACTTTAGTAGTTGAAGAAGAAGCATTAAAAGAAATTGAGGAGGTGCTTAAATAATGAAACATTATAGTGATATTATTATAGCGCCAGTTATTACTGAAAAATCTATGGCTGAAAGACAAAATAATGTATATATCTTTAAAGTAGTTAAAGATGCTACTAAAGATGAAATTAAAAAAGCTGTAGAAGATGCATTTAAAGTTAGTGTTAAAAGTGTTAATACCTTAAATACTAAAGCTAAAAAGCGTAGAGTGGGTAGATATGCTGGTATGACAAAAACATACAAAAAAGCAATTGTTACTCTTAAAGATGGCTCTACCATAGATTTATAGGAGGCTCTAAAAAATGGCAATAAAACATTATAAACCTACGACAAATGGTCGCAGAGGTATGTCTACTTTAAATAACGAAGAGTTAACAGTTAAAAATAATCCTACTAAATCTTTAGTTGTTAAAGTAAAGAAAACTGGTGGAAGAAATAATCAAGGTAAAATGACAGTTCGCCATATTGGTGGTGGAGCTACTAAGAAATACCGTGTTATTGATTATAAAAGAAATAAAGTTGGGATTACTGGTCGTGTAGCTAGTATTGAATACGATCCAAATAGAAATGCAAATATTGCATTAATTAACTATCGTGATGGTGAAAAGAAATATATCATTGCGCCACAAGGATTAAAAGTTAATATGATTATTGAAAATGGTGAAGGTGCTGATATCAAAGTTGGTAATGCCTTACCTATTCAAAATATTCCAGTTGGTACAATGATTCATTGTCTAGAATTAAAACCAGGTAAAGGGGCAGAATTATGTCGTTCTGCTGGTACAAGTGCTCAAATCCTTGGCCGTGATGGTAAATATGTAATCGTTCGTTTACAATCTGGTGAAACAAGAAAAGTATTAGGTACTTGTATTGCTACTGTTGGTGTAGTAGGTAACGAAGATGTTAATCTAGTTAACTTAGGTAAAGCTGGACGTAAAAGACATATGGGAATTAGACCTACGAACCGTGGTAGTGTTATGAACCCTAACGATCACCCACATGGTGGTGGTGAAGGTAGAGCACCTGTTGGTCGTAAGAGTCCTATGACTCCTTGGGGTAAACCTGCCCTTGGTCATAAAACTCGTAAAACTAAGAAAGCTTCTGAAAAATTAATAATCAGTAGGAAGAGTAAATAGGAGGACAATATGGCAAGAAGTTTGAAAAAAGGGCCTTATGTTGAAGAATCACTTTTAAAAAAGGTCCAAAACTTAAATAAAGAAAATAAAAAGACAGTTATTAAAACTTGGTCAAGAAGAAGTACTATTTTTCCTGAATTTGTAGGACATACAATTGCAGTACATAATGGTAAAGATTTTATTCCAGTTTATATAACTGAAGAAATGGTTGGTCATAAATTAGGTGAATTTGCACTTACTCGTAAATTTACTGGCCATGCTGGTGGAGGTAATAAATAATGGAAGCTTACGCAATTCATAAAGGTGCTATTATTAAACCTCGTCTTGCTCGTATGACTATGGATTTAGTTAGAGGCAAAGATGTTAAAACTGCTAGAAATATTTTAGAAGTTACTAACACAAAAGCTAGTAGAATGATACTTAAAGTATTAAATTCTGCTGTTGCTAATGCTGTTAATAACTATAGTATGAACGAAGATGATTTAGTTATCAAAGAATGTTTTGTAAATCCAGGAAGAACATTAAAAAGAATTCAATTTGCATCTCGTGGAAATGTTGATAGACATGATAAGAGAACTAGTCATATTAAAGTAGTTGTTACTGATAACAAAGTTGTGGAAGGAAGTGAAGCATAATGGGACAAAAGGTTAATCCAGTCGGATATCGTTTAGGTGTTAATAAAGATTGGGATTCTCGTTGGTATGCTAAAAAAGATTATGCCACTAATTTAAATAAAGATATTAAAATTCGTGAATATATCTTAAAAACATTAAAAGATGCTTCAATATCTTCTGTAATTATTGAAAGAAAGAAAAATAGAGTAGATGTTACAATTAAAACTGCTAAACCAGGTGTAATCATTGGTCGTGGTGGCGAAGACATCGAAAAACTTCGTAAGAAGGTTGCTAAACTTGTTAATGAAGAAGTATTTATTAACATTTTAGAAGAAAAAAATCCTAATTTAAATGCTAAATTAGTTGCAGATAATATTGCAATGCAAATCGAAAATAGAGCACCATTTAGAGCAGCTCAAAAGCGCGCAATTAGAGATACAATGAAGGCTGGTGCTAAAGGAATTAAAACTTTAGTATCTGGAAGACTTAATGGTGTAGAAATGGCTCGTAGTGAAGGTTATACTGAAGGAACTGTTCCTCTTCATACAATTCGTGCTGATATCGATTATGCACAAAGTGAAGCAAATACAACTTATGGTAAGATCGGTGTTAAAGTATGGATTTATAAAGATGAAATCCTACCTGCTAAAAAATTAGTTAAAAAGGAGGCGACTTCAGATGTTGATGCCAAAAAGGACTAAATATAGAAAGTCGCATAGATTAACATATGATGGTCATGCTAAAGGAAATACAACCCTTACTAAAGGCGATTATGGCCTAATGGCCTTAGAAGGTAATTGGGTTTCTGCTCGTCAAATTGAAGCAGCTCGTATTGCTATGACTCGTTATATGAAACGTGGTGGAAAGGTATTTATTAATATATTCCCACATTTACCATTAACTATGAAACCTCTTGAAACTCGTCAAGGTAAAGGTAAAGGTAACGTAGAACAATATGTTGCAGTAGTTAAAGAAGGTAAAATTATGTTTGAAATTAGTGAAGTTGAAGAAGCAGTTGCTCGTGAAGCTTTAAGACTTGCTTCTCATAAACTACCTATCAAATGTAAATTTGTTAAAAAGGACGGTGAATAACAGTGGATATTAAAGATATTAGAAAATTATCTGATGCTGATTTAAAGAAAAAGATAATTAGTACAAAAGAAGAATTATTCACTAAAAGAATGCAACAAGCAAATGGTACTTTAGAACATCCAACTGAACTTAGAGCATTAAGAAAAGATGTTGCTAAAATGAAAACTGTTCTTAAAGAAAGAGAAATAGAGGAGGGACGTAAATAATGGCTAAAAGAGTACAAGAATTAGTTGGAAAAGTAGTAAGTAGTAAAAATGATAAGACTATCACTGTTTTAGTTGAAACTTACAAGCGTCATCCACTATATAATAAACGTGTTAAATATTCTAAAAAATATGCAACACATGATGAAAAGAATAAAGCAAATATAGGAGATACAGTTAGAATAAGAATGACTAAACCTATTTCTAAAACTAAGAAATACGAATTAGTTGAAGTCTTAGAAAAAGCTGTAGTACTTTAGGAGGTATATTATGGTTAGTCAAGAAACAAGATTAAAAGTTGCTGACAATACAGGCGCTCGTGAACTTTTAGTAATTAAAGTTTTGGGCGGATCTAAAGTTAGAAGTGGTAACATTGGTGATGTTGTTGTTGGTACTGTTAAAAAAGCTATTCCTAATAGTAATATGCCAAAAGGTAAAGTTGTAAAAGCTGTTATCGTAAGAACTGTTGAAGGTGTTCGTCGTGCTGATGGTAGTTATATCAAATTTGATGATAATGCTTGCGTTATTATTAGAGATGATAAATCACCAGTTGGTACAAGAGTACTAGGTCCAGTAGCTAGAGAATTAAGAGAAAAAGATTATATGAAAATCGTATCTTTAGCTCCTGAGGTTTTATAGGAGGATATATGAAAATAAAAGTAAATGACAATGTAATAGTTATTGCTGGTGAAGATAAAGGCAAAACTGGTAAAGTTTTAAAGACATTTAAAAATGCCCAAAAAGTTGTTGTTGAAGGTATTAATATATCTAAAAGACATACAAAACCTAGAACTAATGAAGATAAAGGTGGTATTTTCGATATCGAAATGCCAATTCATATTTCTAATGTTAAATTAGTTAAGGATGAAAAACCAAAAAAAGAAGTTAAAAAAGAAACTAAAAAGGTAGAAGAAAAAGAAACAAAGACAACTAAGAAAGAAACTAAAAAAACAACTGAAAAGAAAACTACCAAGAAAGCTAGTAAGTAGGTGAATTTATGAGTAATTTTAAAGAACTATATGATAAGACAATAAAAAAAGATTTAATGAAAGAATTTTCATATAAAAGTATAATGCAAGTTCCACGTCTAGATAAAATTGTTATTAATATGGGCGTTGGTGAAGGTAGTCATGATGTTAAATTTATTGAAGCTGCCCAAAAAGATCTTGAACTTATTACAGGTCAACATCCAATTATTACAAATGCTCGTAAATCAATCGCTGGCTTTAAATTAAGAGAAGGTCAACCTGTTGGTGTTAAAGTAACACTTAGAGGTGAAAATATGTACAATTTTATGGAAAAATTAATTAAAATTGGTTTACCAAGAGTTCGTGATTTCCGTGGTATATCTGCTCATGCTTTTGATGGCAATGGTAATTATACTTTAGGAATTAAAGAACAATTAATCTTCCCAGAAATTGAATATGACAATGTTTATAAAGTTAGAGGAATGGATATCGTCTTTGTTACAACAGCAAAGAGTAATGAAGAAGCACTTGCATTACTTAAGGCATTTGGAATGCCATTTAAAGGTTAGGTGAAGTTATGGCAAAGAAAAGTATGGTTGTTAAAAATAGTCGTAAACAAAAATTTTCGACTAGAGAATATACAAGATGTGAAAGATGCGGAAGACCACATGCAGTTTTATCTAAATTCAAATTATGTCGTATTTGTTTTAGAGAATTAGCTAATAAAGGTCAAATTCCTGGCGTCAAGAAATCAAGTTGGTAGAAGGAGGAGCAAATATGTTTGTACAAGATAAAATAGCAGATATGTTAACTCGTATAAGAAATGCTAATATTATGAGATATCCTGAAGTTACTGTAATTGGTACAAAAATGACTTTAGGTATTGCCGAAATATTAAAGCGTGAAGGTTACATAGAAGATTTTAAATATGAAAAAAGTACCCAAGGTGATAGTTTAACATTAACTCTTAAATATGGTGCTAAAAAAGAAAGAGTTATTACTGGCTTAAGAAGAATTAGTAAATCTGGTTTAAGAGTATATGCTAAAGCTGATGAAGTTCCTCGTGTTCTAAACGGCTTAGGTATTGCTATAATTTCTACTTCTAAAGGTCTAATGACTGATAAAGAAGCAAGAAGCCAAAAGTTAGGAGGCGAAGTCCTTGCCTATATTTGGTAAGTAATTATGAGTAGAATAGGTGAAAGAAAATTAAATATACCTGAAGGTGTAACTGTTACAATTGATGATAATAAGTTATTAGTTAAAGGTAGTAAAGGTGAACTTACCCTAGATGTTAATCCTTTAATTTCTGTAGTAGTTGAAGAAGGTACAGTTAAAACTAAACAAGTTAGTCCTTCAAAAGTTGCTAATATGATGCAAGGAACTGTTAATTCATTAATTAATAATATGTTAATTGGTGTATCAAAAGGTTTTGAAAAAGGATTAGAAGCTATCGGTGTTGGTTACCGTTTCAATGTTCAAGGAAACAAAATAGTTGTTAATGCTGGTTACTCACATCCAGTTGAAGTAGTAGTTCCAGAAGGACTAAAAGCAGAACTAGTAAGTAATACAGAAATAACAATTAAAGGTATTGATAAACAAAAAGTTTCTGAATTTGCGGCTAATGTTCGTAAGATAAGAGAACCTGAACCATATAAAGGTAAAGGTATTCGTTATAAAGATGAATATGTTCGTCGTAAAGAAGGAAAGAAAGCGGCTTAAGGAGGTAAAATATGATAAAAAAAGAATCTAGAAATACTCTTCGTAAAATAAGACATACAAGAGTTAGAAAAAATATAAATGGTACTAAAGAAATGCCAAGACTTAATGTATTTCGTTCCAATTCTGAAATTTACGCTCAAGTAATTGATGATGTAACTGGAACAACACTAGTATCATCTTCAAGCCGTAGTTTAAAAATAGCTAATGGTGGTAATATTGAAGCTGCTAAATTAGTAGGTAAAGATATTGCTGAAAAATGTAAAAAAGCAAAAATTAATAAAGTAGTTTTTGACCGTGGTGGTTACTTATATCATGGTCGTGTAAGCGCTCTAGCAGATGCTGCTAGAGAAGCAGGATTAGAGATATAAGGAGGAAGCATGGAAAAGAAACCGTTTAATCGTAAAAATAATGATGCGAAGAAAAACTTATTAGAAGAAAAAGTTATCTCTATATCTAAGGTAACAAAAGTTACTAAAGGTGGTAGACATTTCCGTTTTAAAGCAGATGTTGCTGTTGGTAACAGAAAAGGTTTAGTAGGAATTGGTACTGGCAAATCTAATGAAGTTTCTGAAGCAATTAAAAAGGCTATTCAAGCTGCCAATAAAAATGTTGTAAGAATATCTTTAATCGATAATAGAACAATTCCACATGAAGAGACTGGTAAAGTTGGTCGTAGTGTTGTACTAATTAAACCTGCTAAAGAAGGTCGTGGAATTATTGCTGGTGGTGCAGCAAGAGCTGTACTAGAACTAGCTGGTGTTAAAGATATCGTTGCGAAAAGTTTAGGAGCTAATACGCAAATCAATGTTGCTAAAGCAACTCTTAAAGGTTTACAAGCTCAAAGAACTCCAGAACATATTGCAGAACTTCGTGGCAAGAAAGTGGAGGAATTATAATGAGACTAGAAAATTTACCAAAATCTAAAGAAACTAAAGGAATAAAAAGAGTAGGAAGAGGACCAGGATCAGGTATGGGTAAAACTGCTACTCGTGGTGAAAATGGTCAAAAGTCTAGAAGTGGTGCTTCTATTCCTGCATGGTTCCAAGGTGGACAATCTCCATTATATAGAAGAATTCCTAAAAGAGGATTTAATAACAAAAGATTTAGAGTTGAATATGCAACAATTAATCTTAGTGATTTAAATAATTTCTTCAAAGATGGTGATGTTGTAACACCAGAAATTTTAAAAGAAAGAGGAATAATTAAAAAAAGCTTGGCTGGAATTAAAGTTTTAGCTACTGGTACTTTAGAGAAAAAACTTAATATTAAAGCACAAAGATTTTCTTCTAAAGCTGTAACTAAAATTGAAGAAGCCGGTGGCAAAGCCGAGGTGATTTAGATGTTTCGTGGGTTTTCCCAATTATTTAGTAAATCCAATAAAGATTTAAGACATAGAATTTATTTTACACTTCTATGTTTAGGAATATTTTGTCTAGGCACAACAGTTACTATTCCTTGGGCATCTAAAATCTATCAAGATTTAGGATTCTTAGAAATATTTAACTTAATGAGTGGTGGTGGTTTACAAAACTTCTCCATCTTTGCTCTAGGAGTTTCTCCTTACATTACTGCATCCATCATTACGCAATTATTACAAATGGATATTATTCCATATTTCAAAGAATTAAAAGATCAAGGATATGTTGGTAGACAAAAAATTAATAAAATAACTAGATATTTAGCAATAATACTTGCTTTTGCGCAAGCCTATGCTTTATGTCTATTCTATATGAAATCATCACTAGGTACAATGGATATGATTAAAACAGCTTTAGTTATGACTGCTGGTACATCATTCTGTTTATGGCTAGGTGATGAAATTACGAGAAAAGGTATTGGTAATGGTTCATCAATGATAATCATGGCTGGTATTATCCAAAGTATGCCAAGAATATTTGTTGGAGCTTACAATGGATTTATCAATAGTGATTACACTCTATGGGTAGGAATTAGTTTATTTGTCGTATTCATCTTAGTATATATTTTAGTATTAGTTGGTATTATTTATATTCAACTTGCTGAAAGAAGAATACCTATACAATATGCCAATAGAACTACTTCTGCTTATGGTGCCCAACAAAGTTTCTTACCAATTAAAATTAATGCTGCTGGTGTTATTCCCGTAATATTTGCTCAAATATTATTAACAATACCATCAACAATAGTAGCCTTAACTGGTAATGAAAAAGCAATGGAATTTATAAATAATTATATTGTTTATACATCTAATACCGGAATTATATTATATTTAATATTAATTATTTTCTTTGGATACTTCTATACATTTATGATAATGAATCCAGAAGAAATGAGTAAAAACTTAAATGAAAGAGGAGGCTATATTCCAGGAGTTAGACCCGGTGAAGATACATCAAAATATATAAGTTCATCTATTGGTAAACTAACTATAGTTGGTAGTATATTCTTAATGGTTATAGCAATACTACCCGTACTTATAAGTAAATTCACATCTCTTCCTAGTACAGTTACTATCGGAGGAACTGGTTTACTTATCGTAGTTGGAGTTGCAATTGAAACTTATAAACAAATGGAAAGTAGTTTACTTGCAAGAAGTTATAAAGAAAAAAGAAGAAGGATAAGATAATGAAAAGTGTGATTTTTATTGCGCCCCCTGCAGCAGGAAAGGGAACTCAAAGTAGTAGATTAGAAGATTTAGGATATATCCATATTTCTACCGGTGATATGTTAAGAGAAGAAATATCTAGTGGTAGTAAGTTAGGTATGGAAATAAAAGAAATCATCGATAAAGGTAATTTAGTTAGTGATGAATTAGTTTATGAACTTATTAAAAATAAACTAGATAATATTACTAAACCATTTATCTTAGATGGTTATCCAAGAACCCTAACTCAAGCTGAATCTTTAGATAATTTATTACAAGAATTAAATTTAAATAATTATGAAGTTATTTATTTAGATTTACCATTTGAGGAAGCATTAAAAAGAGCACTTGGACGTCTTACATGTTCTTGTGGCGCATCTTATAATATCTATTATAAGAATTTAGCACCAAAGAAAGAAGGTATTTGTGATAAGTGTGGCGAGGAATTAACTAAAAGATGTGATGATAATGAAGAATCTTTTAAAGTTAGATTTGAAACATTTATTAATAATACTAAACCAATAAAAGAATATTATGAAAATAAAAATAAATTACATATCATTGATGCCCTAGCATCAAATGAAGAAATAACAGATAAGATTAAGGAAATTTTAAAATGATTAGTTTAAAAAGTGATAGAGAAATTGAATTAATGAGACATGCTGGGTATATAAATTATCTTACGCATTTGGAAGTAGCAAAAAACATTAAGCCAGGTATTAGTACTAAAGCTTTAAATGATATTGCTTATAAGTTTATCCTAGCGCATGATTGTACTCCTTCATTTCTAAATTTTGAAGGATACCCAGCAAGTATCTGTGTTTCCGTTAATGACGAAGTAGTACATGGCATACCTTCCAAAAGAAAAATTAAAGAAGGAGATGTTGTATCTATCGACATTGGCGTTTGTTATAAAGGTTATCATTCAGATTCCGCGAATACTTACATCGTTGGTAGTGCATCAAAAGAAATAGAAGATTTAGTAGAAAATACTAAAAAATCACTATATGAAGGCTTGAGTGTTATTAAAGATGGTGTTAAAATAAGTGAAATTGGCAAGAAAATTGAAAATTTTGCTAAAATACATCACCTTGGCGTAGTAAGAGAACTTGTTGGTCATGGGGTTGGTACGAGTGTTCATGAAGATCCAGATGTTCCTAATTACTACACAAATGATAATACAAGACTTAAAAGTGGAATGGTCATCGCTGTTGAACCAATGTTAAATCTTGGTACTAGACATATTTATATGGAAGATGATGAGTGGACAATAAGAACCGATGATGGACTTCCTAGTGCCCATTTTGAACACACAGTTTTAGTTACAAAAGAAGGATATGTTATCTTAACAGGTAATATGGAAGATAGCGAAAGGGAGAGTGAATAAATGGCAGATTCGAAAAAAGATAAACATAAGAATTTGGCAGAATCTAAAAAGAATGATAAAATTGAAGTTGAAGGCAAGGTCATTGAAGTATTAAAGGGGTCAGATTATTTAGTTGAACTACCTAATGGCCATACTGTAAAAGCCTACGTTTCTGGTAAAATGCGCATTAATATGATACGTATTCTACCAGGTGATACCGTTACAGTACAATTATCGCCTTATGATTTAACACGTGGGATAATAACATGGAATAAAAGATAGGAGAGTATTGATATGAAAGTTAGACCATCAGTAAAAAAGATATGCAAAAAATGTAAAATAATTAGAAGAAACGGCAAAGTTATGGTTATTTGTGATAACCCTAAACATAAGCAAGTTCAAGGTTAGGAGGATTTAAATGGCAAGAATTAAAAATATTGAATTACCAAATGAAAAACATACTTGTATCGGTCTTACAGCTATTTATGGTATTGGTCGTCCTTTAGCAAAAACAATTTGTCTTGATGCTAAAGTTGATCCAAGCAAAAAAGTTAAAGATTTAACAGATGACGAAATCACTGCTCTACGTAAAGAAGTAGATAAATATGTAGTTGAAGGTGATTTAAGACGTGATGTTCAAATGAACATTAAAAACAAAATGGAAATTAATTGTTATGAAGGTGTTAGACACAAGAAAGGCTTACCTGTAAGAGGTCAAAGAACTAGTCGTAATGCAAGAACTCGTAAAGGTAAAGGTAAAGTTGTGGCTAATAAGAAAAAGGTAGGAAAGTAGGGGATAATATATGGCATATAATAGAAGAAAAAGAAAAGTTAAAAAGAATATTCCAGAAGCCGTTGCACATATTCACGCTACTTATAACAACACCATAGTTACTATATCTGATAAAGATGGTAATGCCATAAGTTGGTCAAGTGCTGGAAGAATAGGATATCTTGGTAGTAAAAAGAAAACTCCTTATGCAGCAGGTCTTACTGCTGAAGCAGCAGCTGCTGCAGCAATTGAACAAGGAGTTCAAAAAGTAGAAGTACATGTTAAAGGTTTAGCACCAGGAAGAGAAAACGCAATTCGTTCACTTCAAAGTGCTGGTCTAGAAGTTACAAGCATTATTGATGAAACACCAGTACCACACAATGGTTGTCGTCCACCAAAGAGACCTAGAAATTAGATAAAAGAAAGGAATATTGTATGATGATAAAATTTGAAAAACCGGAATACAAAATTACTGAATATCAAGAAAGCAATCACTTTGGCAAATTTGAATTAGATCCATTAGAAAGAGGATTTGGTACTACTATTGGTAATGCTTTAAGAAGAGTATTATTATCAAGCTTACCTGGAAGTGCTGTTACTAGCATCAAAATTGATGGTGTTTTACACGAATTTCAAAAAATAGAGGGTGTCGTTGAAGATGTTACTGGTATAGTACTAGCAATTAAAAACTTAGTTGTTAAAAATCATACTGAAGATAAAAAAGTAATCAGAGTTTATGCTGATAGCGAAGGCCCTGTTACTGCTAGTATGATTGAACATGATGCTGATGTTGAAATTATTAATGGTGATTTAGTTATTTGTAACCTTGTAAAGGGTGGCAAAATTAACATTGAAATGACTGTTGAAAATGGTCGTGGTTATGTTGATGCTAAAGAAAACAAAAAAAGATTAGAAGATGCATCAGTTGGTACAATCGCTATTGATTCATCATATTCACCAATTGAACTTGTTAAATATGATGTAGTTGATACTCGTGTTGGTCAAAATGAAAATTATGATAAATTAATTATGGAAGTTACTACTAATGGTAGTATGACTCCAGAAGAAGCATTAGCTCTAGCAGCTAAAATATTAGTTGAACATTTCAATATTATTACTGATTTAAATTCAATTGCTGATTTCTCTGGTATGATGCAAGAGAAAAAGGTTGATACAATTACTAAAACTCTAGAAACACCAATTGAAGAAGTTGAATTTAGTGTTAGAGCATATAATTGCTTAAAAAGAGCAGGAATTCATACTGTTCAAGACTTAGTAGAAAAAAGAGAAGTTGAAGTTACTAAGATTAGAAATTTAGGAAAGAAGAGTCTAAAAGAAGTACTAGATAAAGTTGCTGATTTAGGACTTACATTTAAGGAGTAATGGATTATGGCATATAGAAAATTAGGAAGAGAAACAAGAATTAGAAGAAGCATTTTAGCAGG
>CANRGA010000009.1 GCA_947630055.1 uncultured Bacilli bacterium | reverse complement strand
TATAAAATAAATTTTGTTCAAGTTTCATGGCTATGTGTGCCTTGAACGAAGTGAAAGGAATGGATGGTTAATATGAACAAAAAATATAATTTTCTGAAAATGGATCTTGCTCATTTTCTGGATAAGTAACATTATACTCTGCATTAAATAAATCATTAATTTCTTTATAATATTCTTCACCGGATAGAAATGAATATATTGGTCTATGTTCTAATATATAATATTTATTAATACCTTGAATACTAGTTCTTTCAATAACAATAAATTTATCAATTTCAAAATATTTATCTTCAACTTCTGCTACTACTTTAGTACTTTCTTTATTATCTATATTTTTTTCATTTTTATTATTGAATTTCACTGCTAATACAGTAACAATATTAGAAATAATACAAACTAATAATGCCGTTGAAATAATTTTTTCTTTTTTATTCATTTCAAACCCCACCTATTAATTAACTATTCAGGTTTAATAACAACATGTCTATTTGGTTCTTCGCCAGTACTTTCTGTTGTTACTCCTTTAAAATCAGTTAAAATGTTATGAACAATTCTTCTATCATAAGCATTCATATTTTCTAAATGTGCTTCTGTTTTAGTTTTAACAACATCTCTTGCTACATTTTTAGCAAGCCTTTCTAATCTTCTTTGATTCTTTTCACGATAATTTTCAACATCTAAATTGATATAGGCTCTAATACCAAATTCAGTATTAATTTTTTGTTTAACTAAGGTTTCTAATGCTTTTAAAGTATTACCACCTTTACCAATTAAGATTGGATTATGATTAGAATAAATTTTAACATACATTGTATCTTCTCGAAGTTTAGTTTCGAAATTAACTTCTAATCCCATGTTAGTAAGTAATTCTTCTAGATATTCTTTAACATATTCTAATAAATCTTTTTTAGTAATGACGGTAAGTTCAATATTACTATTTTTATTAAACAAACCACTCTTTTTTTCTTTATATTGATAATAAAAATCTGACTTTGTTAAATTGTATTCTTCACAAATACTATCTAAGATACTTTCTAATTCTTTTCCTTCTTTAGTTATTATTTCCATACTTCATACCTCTCTTAACTTCTAATTTATCTTTTATTTTACTTTTTTTATTATCTTTATCTTTGGTTTTATTATTTCTTTTCGTATCACCACTTAGTACCTTAAATAAATATGTTTGAATTGCGATAAAGGCATAAGTTGTAATCCAGTAGAAAGATAGAGCTGTTGAAAGTGAGAATGATGTAACAACGATTAATACTACCATAATATTAGTCATTGTATTCATTTGACTTTTCATATCAGCTGTTTGATTCATTGCTCCAGTTGAATTCATTGAATACTTAAATGAGAAATATGTTGATGCTGCGATTAATAGAATTAAAATTATATATAAATAATTACCATGAGAAAGTCCTACATATGGAGTCATTCCTAAATTAAATCCTAGGAGTTCACCTTCAAATATAGCTGGTACACGATTAATTGCTTGCAAGAAGGCAAAGAACATTGGCAGTTGAATAAACGCAACTAAACAGCCACCCATTGGCTTTACGTCAAATTTTTTATAAATTTCCATCATTTCTTGACTTTTCATCATCATTGATTCACGATCATCACGACCACGATATTTATATTCTAACTTTTGTAACTCTCTTTGAACCTTTTGCATATTTTTACTTTGTTTATGAGTTTTATATGAGAATGGTAATAAAATAAGTCTAATAAGTAAACCAATTAAGATAACTGATACACCCATATTACCTACTAAACTACCTAGTTTTAATATTAAATATGCCAGTGGTTTAACAAAGATTAATTCCCATATACCTGATGCTTTATTAGAATTTAATTTAAAATTCTTACAAGATGGTAATTTATCAAATGGTATTTTTAAATCATCTGAGTATTCTTCATATAATTTATATAAATCAGTATTTTCTTCTGGTTTACATAATATATTGTTTGGCAAATTTTGACCAGTTTCAGCATATTGAACTATTTTCTTATTATTATCTTGTAGATAGTCATTTGCACCACATCCACTAGTTAAAAATACAACCATTATAAGTAATACTACTATCTTTTTTTTCATTGTTTATCTCCTTTATTAGTAAGCAATGTTACTAATTCATTTTCCATTTCTTTAAATGAAATATCTAATACATCCTTTTTACATATTATAATATAATTATGATAATTTGAAAATAATTCAATATTATGATCAATTATATTACGCATTTGTCTTTTTATTTTATTTCTAGTTACAGCATTACCTACTTTAGTACCAACAGCAATACCATAATTATTCATTTTGATATCTTTTTTCATCATACAAATAACAAAATACTTGTTACTTATTCTTTTGCCTTTTTGAATTATTTCATTAAAAAGTTCATTAGATTTTACTACATCTCTTTTTTTCATAGTATTAAAAAAATGCGTAAGAAACTATCTAGTTAATTTCTTACGACCTTTCTTACGACGATTATTAATTATTTTAGTTCCTTTACGAGCAAAGAATCCATGTTTTTTTGCTTTTTTACGATTATTTGGTTGATAAGTTCTTTTCATTTTGTATTTCCACCTCTTTCTTCAAGCCCCATTATTATAATATTAAAAATGGTTTAATGTCAAGAAATATAGGGTAAAATTTGATTTTTTACCTTTTTGATAATCCTAATTTAAGACTATTAACTATTTCTTTATCTTGTAAAAAATCAGTTGTATTACAACATTCTGGCATTAATGGTGTATAACAATATGGAATATTTTTTAATAATAATTCAGATAAATTAGAATCATTCAAATTAAATTCTGGGGCATATAAATATTGAACATTTTTTAATACAGAAGAATCACTTGCGCGTTTGGATATAGTTTCTAATTTAGGTAATATAGCAATTTCTATTTTTGAACTTGATATAAAATATGGTGGTAATGATTGTATTTTTGGAAAATTAATTATTTTTATTTTTTTATTATTATGCATAAAAGACTCACCAGCTGTTTTTAAATTTGGCATAAATACATAATTACATTCATTATTTTCATACATAAATTTATAACCTGATATTGTTTTTAATTTTGGTAAAATTACCTGTTTACAAATTTTATTTTCAAATAGAAATTTATCCCAGATTTCTTCTACATTTTCAAAATATATTTCTTCGATACATTCATTATAACGCATAAAATCATTTTTAATAACTTTAGCATTTGCTAATCTTACCATTCTACATTTTTTATTTTCAGATAAAAAACAATTTTGTACTTCTTTAACATAAGGATTATCTAAGCCAATTATATTATTTTCTTTATCTAAAACAATGGTTATTAAACTTCCGTCTTCTTGATATAAAACTACTTGTTTAAGTAATCCACAATTTAATATTTCTATTTTCTCTATTTTACCTATACTATCTATAAATCCATCATTAGTTAGTGATGTTATTTTTTTTGTTCCAAAATCTAGTACAAAATAATCAAATAATAAAAATTTTTCTTTTGGAAGTTTTCCTGCCATTCCATTCATTATTATTATATTATCTGGACAGTAATACACATTATCTATTTCATAATTATATTTATAATATTTACCATCACTTGCTGTTGTATATGATGGTATTTCAAAACCTTTATTAACATTACTTTGTTTTATGCCATAATATTTTTCAAATGATTTTGTTAATCCTGATACTATGTTATCTAAATTATTGGAAAATGTACTATCAGGATTATTTACATGATGATTATACCTATTTTTTATTGATAATCTATTTCCACCTAATTTTTCAAATTGAATACTTATTACTGATGTACCATATAAATCTTGTCTTTGAGAATTTTGAAAATCTTCTCTTTTAATTTCATTAACATTTTTCTTTATTGCAAAAAATACCCGACAAGTATCAAGTCTATTACCATAAGTAAATGTACATAATTCTTCACCTTTAGCATAATATTTTCTAAAACTTTGAATTTCTTCTTCGGTATGACATTCATATAAATCATAGCCAACTGAGCCGAGTAATTCTTCTGGTGATGCAATATTATCTTGTTTTTCTTCTAAATGTTCCACATCTACTAAACTATAAATATATTCTTTAAATTCACCTAATAAATTATGTTCAACTAAATCATTATATAAAATGTGACTTTCATTAAAATTATTTAGTAATAAACTAGATAGTAATCCTTCTTTTTCTAGTAATGTGGGAAAAAATTCACGACAAAAGTGCATCATCTTTTCGCCATATTTTTTCTTTATTATTTTTAAATCATTATTCATACCTATAGTCCCCTTAAATAAATTGTTACTTATCTTATCACAAATAATAAAAAAATCAATATTAATAACACTTATTGTTGATAAAAATGTTATTAATTTTTTCTTCTAATTTCTTAACATTAATATATTTATCAACATTATTAACAATAACATTAAATTTATTAACATTTATTTATGTTAATAAGTTAATAAAAAAATGTTGAAAATGTTAATAACTTATTTTATTATAGATTTTACCTAGCAAAATAATGTGAATAAAATGTTACTAACTTATGTTAATAAATTTTATTCTTGTATTCAAAATGCATTTAAGTTAAAATGAAATTGGGATATATATGAAGGTGGGTGAGGTAATGAAAACACAAGAACTGTTTCAAAATTTTTTGCAAGAAATAGCTAATCAAGTTAGTCCGGGAACATTCTCTGTTTGGTTCAATGATTTAAAACTTGTTAGTATTGATGATAATGAAATAGTTATTAAAGTACCTCTTCCAGTTCATAAACAAATTATAACAAATTCTTATATGGATATATTAGATGATGCAATTTTCTCCTTAACTGGTAAGAATTATGAATTTAAGTTATTAACAGAAGATGAAATAAATGATTTAAATACTAAAATAAATGAAGAAGATACACCTAAAGAAGAAAAGCCAGAAGAGAAGATAGTCGAATGGCATACTAATCTAAATCCTAATTTAAACTTTGATAATTATATAGTTGGTGAATCAAATAGACTTGCATTTATATCGGCGATGAATGTTGCTCAATCACCAGGAACTATTAGAAATCCTCTATTTATATATGGGAGAAGCGGTATTGGTAAAACTCATTTGATGCATGCGATAGGCAATTACATTACTCAAAATTCTGATAAAAAGGTTTTATATACAACAAGTAGTGATTTTCGTGATGAATATGTTGATATTTCGAAATTAGAAAAGGGTAAAGAAGCCTTAGAATATGCTAAAAATTTTAAAAATAAATATCGAAATGTTGATGTATTAATAATAGATGATATACAGTTTTTAGTAGGATCGGAACTAACGCAACAAGAATTCTTCTATACCTTTGAAGCTTTATATCAAAAAAATAAACAGATAATAATATCTAGTGATCGAAGTCCAGATGATTTAAAGAAGATAGAAGAAAGACTCAGAAGTAGGTTTGCTTGGGGACTTCCAGTTGATATTTATCCACCTGATTTTGAACTAAGGTGTGAAATAATTGAGCAAAGACTAAATAACTCTAGTATTAAAGATAAAATAAATAGAGATGTTATAGAATACATAGCCAATGGATGTCCAAATGATGTTCGACATATAATTGGAACAATTAATAGACTACTTGCTTATACCGCAATGATGATGCCAAAAGTGATTGATTTAGATTTTGCCATTGAGGCTTTAAAAGATTCGATAAATGTTAATATCTATCAAGAAAACACAATATCACATATTCAAAATGTGGTAGCGGATTTCTTTAAAATAACCGTGGAAGATTTAAAAAGTAAAAAGAGAAGTAATAACATTGCTAAACCAAGACAAATTGCTATGTATCTATGTCGAATGGAAACAGATGAAAACTTAGTTAAAATAGGATTTGAATTTGGTGGAAAAGACCACTCAACAGTTATTGCGAGTTGTGAAAAAATAAAAAAAGAATTAAAGAATAATCCTAATCTTGAAAATATGTTAAAAGAAATAAAGGCTAAGTTATAAAAATGTGAGAAAAATATTTGATTATTTTAAGTAAATAAAAGAAATAAATTAAATTTATAACAGTTATTAACATTTTAAACACTATAATAAAAAAAATAATATTAATAATAAAAAGAAAGAAGGATGGAAAATGAAATTTGTTATTGATAAGAATATTATATTAGAAGGGTTAACTAATGTTACTAGAGCAATAGGAACAAGAACGACTATACCTATTCTTAATGGTATTAAATTTGATCTTACTAAAGAAGGATTAAGTTTACTTGCAAGTGATTCAGAACTTACTATTAAAGTATTTATTAATGAAAAAGATATTAAGAAGATAGAGAATAATGGTAGTATGATAATTCAAAGTAAATTTATCTTAGATATTATTAGAAAAATGCCATCAGATATTATAACTTTTGAAGCTGAAGATACTAGTAAAATAAAAATATATACAGATAATAATGAATATAGTTTAAATTGTTATGATATTAATGATTATCCACATATTACTTTAGAAGATAGTAAAGAACCGATAACAATTAAAGCTGAAACATTAAAAGATATTATTAATGAAACTGTTTATGCAGTATCTACGCAAGAAGTAAGACCATTACTTACCGGTATTAATTTAAAGATACTAGGAGATAATCTAGAATGTATTGCGACAGATTCATATAGACTTGCTAAGAAAAACTTAAAACTTGATAACATTGTTAATAGTACGATTAATATTGTTATTCCAGGAAAAAGTATTAGTGAATTTGAAAAAATGTTAACAACTGACGATGATGTTGTTATGCATATCTTTAATAACAAAATATTATTTAAATATCGTAATATAGATTTTCAAACTAATTTATTAAGTGGTACTTATCCAGATACAAATCATTTTATACCTAATGAATTTGCTTATATGATTAACCTAGATTTAAAAGCATTTAATGATGCCATCGATAGAGCTTCATTACTTGCTCAAAGTAAAGATAAAAATATTGTTAGAGTAGTTATTGATAGTAAAAAAATGACTATTACATCAAGTGCCAGTGAAATAGGTAAAACAGAAGAAAATTTAGCTATTGAATGTAGTAATAAAGAAAAATTAGAAATATCATTCTCATCTCGTTATATGCTTGAAGCTTTAAAAGTTATTAAAGACGATAATATATTGTTATTAATTAATAGTGATGATAAACCAATTTTAATAAAATCAGTAAAAGATGAATCATTAATTGAACTTATTTTACCTGTTAAAACATATTAAAATTAGAAGGGAGTTTTGGTAAAAATGTCTAAAAATAGTTTAAATCAAGAAATACATAATGTTAAAAATGCTTCTTCTTATAATTTTGAATTATTAAAAATGGAAAAATATGATACTAATTATTTAATAGAAAGAAATGAATATAAAAGATTTTTAGAAGAATTAATAAATCATTGGAATTCTTACTATTATAAATTTAAAAATACAAAAGAAAATGATTATTTTAATTTTAATACTTATCGTTATGATGAAATTTATCCGTATATTAGTAATTTTTTAACAAGTTATAATTTAGGAAATATAAAAGAAGCAGATACAGTTAATTTAGAAGATGGTGGTAAAAAAATAATTATTGAATTTCATTGTACTACTAAGGAATTAGTAAGTGCAATTTATCAAGAATTCCAAATGTTAGATTATTATAAAAAATCAGTTGATAGTGTTAAAAAAGATTATCAAGAATTTTTAGATAGAGATAAAGATAGATATGCTAAATTAATTCCTTATGAAAATTTATGTTTCTTGTATAATAGTGGTTATATATCTAAAAAGAATCTTGATATGATACCTGCTAATATATTATATAGAGTAGTTAAGTTAATTGAAAAAAATAATTTGTTTATAACAAATGAATTAAATAATATAGATATAGAAAATTATATTCAAGCTTTATTAAATATAGGTCTTACTCCAGAAATGATAAAATTTATTACTAATTTTGAAGAAGAATATCGTGTTATAAACGCATTAGAACATTGTAAAAGCAGATAAAAATATTTCCCGGGAAATAATTCGACAAATTATTTCCTTTTTATATGCTATAGTAACATCTAATTTTTAAAGGAGATTTTATAATGAATAACTACATAATTACTGAAAAAACAGTAGCATTAAGAAAATTAGATAAGAAAACTATTATTTATGATGTTGATAAAATAAGAGTTATTAACAAAAATATTAAAACTATTCTTAATAATAATTGTAATTTTTATGGTAGTACTTTAAGTGGTAGAATCAAAAGTAGTCAAAATATTTTAAATGTTAAATATCGAGTACCAATAGTTATTAATGAAAGCATTACCTTGTTACCTCTTAATTCAATAAGAAATAATAATACTTTGTTAATTGTCGCAAGTAAAGTTATAGATTATGAAGAACAAGTAAATTTACTGAAAATAAACTGTAATAATAAGCAAATATTTTATACTAAATTATCAAAATATAGTTTTGAAAAATTATTACTAAATAATTTGAAGTTAAATAATACAATAAAAGCCCGAAATTTAACAAATTTTGTTTAAAATATCGTTATTTTATGTTATAATTATTAATAGGTATAGGAGTACTTAAAAATTATTTTTATTAAGTAGAAGTTAAAAGAAAGGCTAATTATGAAAATCAATAATTTAAAACTCCAAAATTTTCGTAACTATGAAAAGTTAAATTTAGAATTTAATGATACCTTAAATATTATTTATGGGAATAATGGAGTAGGTAAAACCAATTTAGTTGAAGCCATCTATGCCTTATCTTTAACAAAATCATTTCGGACTAGTAATGATAAAAACTTAATAAGAAGTGGAGAAGTAAGTACTAAAATAGAAGGAGATGTTATAAAAAATACCACCAATAATTATCAAGTTATCATCAATAAAGAAGGTAAAAAAGTTAAAATTGATAATGATATAATATCTAAAGTTAGTGATTATATTACTAATATTAAGATTGTTTTATTAGAACCTGAAGAACAAATGATATTTAAATCATCACCGCAAAATAGAAGAAAAAAATTAAATATTGAAATTAGTCAATTACAAAAAGATTATATAATTTATTTTAATAGTTATAATAAGACATTAAAGCAAAGAAATTTTTATTTAAGAGAAGCCTATATAAATAGTAATACTAGTCGTGATTATTTAGATATTTTAACTCATAAATTAATTCAATATGGTAAGAAAATATATGAGTATCGGGAAGATTTCATTAATAAAATAAATGAATATATTAATGAAAAATATCATGAGATATTTGAAATAGGTGATTTAAAAGTAAAATATATTTCCGATTATAAAGAAAAAAGTGAAGATGATATTTTTAAATATTATAATAAAAATTATGATCGAGAAGTAGTAATGGGTAAAACATTATCTGGTATACATCATGATGATTTTGTGTTCCTACTTGATAATAAAGATATTGCTGAATGGGGTAGTAACGGTCAACAAAAAAATGCCATTTTTGCCTTTAAATTAGCGGAAATAGAGATAATTAAGAATACATCAAATGATTATCCAATTTTAATTTTAGATGACTTATTCAGTGCTCTTGATAATAAAAAAATAAAAAATATCGTTAAATTATTAAATAAAGATATTCAAACATTTATTACAACAACTGAATTAGAAAGATTAGATAAAAAAATATTAAAAAACGCTAAAACTTTTAATGTTTTAGATGGGGAAGTAAAGGAGAGTATTTATGAATAATGAAAATTTGCATTATAATGAAAGTGATATTCAAGTCCTAGAAGGCTTAGAAGCAGTAAGAAAAAGACCAGGTATGTACATTGGTACTACCGATGTTAAAGGCTTACATCATTTAGTATGGGAAATTGTTGATAATGCTATAGATGAAGCTTTAGCAGGTTTTTGTAACCATATTGAAGTAATAATTAATAAAGGTAATTCAATAACAGTTAAAGATAATGGTCGTGGTATTCCAACTGGAGTTCATCCTAAAACTGGTATTTCTACCGTTGAAACAGTTTATACTGTTCTTCATGCCGGTGGTAAATTTGGTGAAGGTGGCTATAAAGTAAGTGGTGGCCTTCATGGTGTTGGTGCATCTGTTGTTAATGCCTTATCAAAATGGGTCAATGTAACAGTTTATCGTGATGGTAAAATTCAAGAAGCAAAATTTGCTGATGGTGGAAAAACAGTGCAAAAATTAACTGTTATTGGTGAATGTGAACAAAATAGAACAGGTACAACTGTTGAATTTAAACCAGATCCAGATATTTTTGATACTGATATTTATGATTATGAAACTCTAAAGGTAAGAATAAGAGAATTAGCATTTTTAAATCGTGGCTTATCACTTACCATTAGAGATGACCGTGATGAAGAAGATACTACTGGTGAAACTTTCCATTACGAAGGTGGAATTTCTGAATATGTTAAATATTTAAATACATCTAAAACTCCGATTCATGACGAAATAATTCATCTTGAAGGTGAAGAAGATGGTATTATGTTTGAAGTAGCTATGCAATATAATTCTGGTTATAGTGATAGTATTTATTCATTTGTTAATAACATTAATACTCATGATGGTGGTACGCATGAAGAAGGGGTTAGAAGAGCATTAACAAGAGTTATTAACAATTATGCAAGAAAAACTAACATGTTAAAAGAAAAAGATGAATCACTATCTGGTGATGATGTAAAAGAAGGACTTACAATGATTATTTCTTGTAAGCATCCTAATCCGCAATTTGAAGGTCAAACTAAGGGAAGACTTGGTAATAGTGAAGTAAGAAAATTAGCCGATAGTGTTTTCTCTAAAGGCTTTGAGCGTTTCTTAATGGAAAATCCAGATGAAGCTAAAATTATTGTTGAAAAAACGATGACGGCAGCAAGAGCAAGAGTAGCAGCTAAAAAAGCGAGAGAAGTTGCTAGAAGAAAAAGTGATTTAGATATTGTTAATTTTGGTGGAAAACTAGAAGATTGTAAGGAAAAAGATCCATCAGTTTGTGAAATATTTATAGTCGAGGGTGATTCAGCAGGTGGCTCTGCCGTTAAAGGTCGTAACTCAATGACTCAAGCAATTCTTCCTTTAAGAGGTAAAATATTAAATGTTGAAAAAGCGAGAATGGACCGAGCTTTATCCAATGAAGAAATTAGAACGATTATTACAGCATTTGGTACTGGTATTGGTGATAATTTTGATTTAAGTAAACTTAGATATAACAAAATTATTATAATGACCGATGCCGATGTTGATGGAGCCCATATTAGAGTATTGCTATTAACATTATTCTATCGTTTCTTTAGACCAATAGTGGAAGCAGGACACGTATATGCTGCCCAACCACCACTTTTCTGTATTAAACATGGTAAGGTTAGAAAGTATGTCTTAGATGAAAAAGAAAGAGATGCTTATCTTGCATCATTAAATCCTAATACTAAATACGAAATATTTAGAATGAAAGGTTTAGGAGAGATGGATGCGGAAGAATTAAATGAAACTACGATGGATATTAATACGAGAGTTTTAAGAAGAATTACGGTAGATGATGCTATTGCAGCTGATGAAGCATTTTCAATGTTGATGGGTGAAGAAGTAGAACCTAGAAGACAATTTATTGAAGAAAATGCAGCATTTGCTGAAAATGTAGATATTTAGGAGGTTTAAAATGAATCAAGAAAGGGATAAAATAATTGAAAATAACATAGTACCAGAAATAAAAAATTCATTTATTGATTATTCGGTCAGTGTTATTATGTCAAGAGCAGTACCAGATTTACGAGATGGTTTAAAACCAGTACATCGTCGTATTTTATGGTCAATGTATGAATCAGGATATACTCCAGACAAACCACATCGTAAGTCAGCCCGTATTGTTGGTGATGTTATGGGTAAATATCATCCACATGGTGATTCAAGTATTTATGATGCGATGGTTAGACTTGCTCAAGATTTTAACTTTACCCATACACTTGTAGATGGTCATGGTAACTTTGGTAATATCTCAATTCCAAGACCAGCAGCATCTCGTTATACAGAAGCAAGACTTGCTAAAATTTCTTTAGAATTATTAAGAGATATCAACAAAGATACGGTTAATTTCTTACCAAACTTTGATGAATCTGAAAAAGAACCTGAAGTATTACCTTCAAGATTTCCAAATATCTTAGTTAGTGGAACAATGGGTATTGCTGTTGGTATGGCTACTAATATTCCACCTCATAATTTAGGTGAAGTTATAGATGGCTGTGTAGCTTACATTGATAACCCAGAAATTGATACAGCAGGCTTAATGCAATATATTAAGGGTCCAGATTTTCCAACTGGTGGTATTATTTTAGGTAATAGTGGTATTAAAAAGGCTTATGAAACTGGAAGAGGCACGATAACTATTCGTAGTAAAGCCACGATTGAAGAAAAAAATGGTAAAAATTATATCATTATTGATGAAGTACCATATGGCGTAAATCTTACTGAACTTAAGGATAAAGTTGCTGAACTTGTTCATAACAAAATAATTGATGGTATTGCTGATTATCATCTAGATTTAAAAGATGGTTTGAAAATCACAATTACTTTAAAAAAGGAAGCAAATCCACAAGTAGTACTTAACAATTTATATAAGCATACGCAATTTCAAACAAGTTATGGTATCATTTTCTTAATGATTGATAATAAAGTTCCGAGAACTTTAGGATTAAAAGATATTATTTCAAAATATATTAATTATCAAGAAGAAGTAATTATTAGAAGAACTAGATATGATCTAGATAAAGCTGAAAAAAGAGTACATATCTTAGAAGGATATAAAATTGCTCTAGATAATCTAGATGATTTTATTAAAATAATTCGTGAATCAGAAACAGATGTTATAGCCAAAGAAACTTTAATGAAGAAATACGGCTTAACAGATGTTCAAGCTGATGCTATCTTAGAATTAAAACTTCGTCGTTTAACAGGTCTAGAAAGAGCTAAAATAGAAGAAGAATTAAAAGATTTATTACAAAAAATTGAAGAATATAAAGCTATTTTAGCATCTCGTGAGAAAATTTTAGCTATTATTCGTGACGAACTTCTAGAAATTAAAGATAAATATGCTATAGATCGTCGTACAAAAATAGATATGACCGCAATTGAATATATTGAAGATGAATCTTTAATACCTGAAGAAGATGTTATGGTGGTATTAACAAATAAAGGTTATATTAAGAGAACAACAAATGATACATTTAGAGTTCAAAATCGTGGTGGAGTCGGTGTTAAAGGACTTACTACTAATGATGAAGATTATGTTGAACACTTAATTAATTTATCAACTCATGATTATATTATGTTCTTTACTAATAAAGGTAAAGTTTATCGTATTAAAGGTTATGAAATACCAGAATTTAGTCGTCAATCTAAGGGAATTCCTGTTATTAATTTATTAAATATTGAAAAAGATGAAAAAATAAATTCTGTTATTAAGATTAGTAAAAATGATGAACATAAATATTTATTATTTGCTACGAGAAAAGGTATTGTTAAGAAAACACTATTAACTGAGTTTGAAAATATAAGAACTTCTGGTAAAATTTGTATTAATTTAAATGAAAATGATGAATTAATTGATGTTAAGAAAACTACTGGTGATAATATTATATTACTTGGTAGTGATCGTGGCCGAATGGTTAAATTTGCTGAAAGTGAAATCAGAAGTATGGGTAGAACTGCAACAGGGGTTAAAGGTATTAATCTTGATGGTGGATCTTGTATCTGTTGTGAAGTTGTCAACGATGATGCAATAATTCTATTAGTAACAGAGAAGGGTTATGGTAAACGTACAAAAGTTTGTGATTTTAGACAAACTAAGCGTGGAAGTAAAGGTGTTCTTGCTCTAAATGTTACAGAAAAGAATGGTAATTTAGTTGCAGCTAAAGTTGTAGATGATGATAAAGCTGTTGTAATTATGACAAATGCTGGTATAACTATAAAACTTCCTGTTGATCAAATTTCTATATTAGGTCGTGTTACTCAAGGATTAAGATTAATTTCATTAAGAGATAATCAATTAGTAGCAACAATTAGTGTTGTTGATAAAAGTGAAGAAGAAAGCAGTGAAAATGAAAAATTATCTCATGAAAATAATGATTCTATTGAATCTAATCAAAACACAGAAGAAGATGCTAATTAATAACTAGCATCTTTTTAAATTATTTCCCGGGAAATAATTTAAAATCAAATTTCAATGTTTCACGTGAAACATAAAAAATAAAGATATATCAATATTTCATATAGAAATAAAAAAATTTTTCTAAAATATAAAATATATTAATTTAAGTATATTTCAAAAGCAAATTATCAATATCATTAATTTCAAATTACTAAATTTATTTATAAAATGTTATTAATGTTTCACGTGAAACATTAGAAAAATATTTCCCGGGAAATATTTTTGCAATAAAAGATAAATTATGATAATATTAGTTTGCACAACAAATATATCGTAAATTGGTCAGAGTTGGAAGACAGCAGCCACATCGATCACTATTTGTGTGTGCTTTTTTAATGGAGAATGCAAAATGAAAAATGATATAAATAAATATATGCAAATTGCTTATACTGAGGCACTTAAAGCATATAAAAAAAATGAAATACCGGTTGGAGCAATAATAGTAAAAAATAATAAAATAATTGCAAAAGCTCATAATAATAGACAATATAAATATAATGTTTTAGGTCATGCTGAAATAAATGCTATATTAAAAGCTGAAAGAAAAATTAAAGACTGGCGTTTAGATGACTGCACAATGTATGTTACATTAGCACCATGCCAAATGTGCCAAATGATAATTAATGAATCCAGAATAGATAAAGTATATTATTTATTAGATCAAAAAAGTCAAAATAACGCAGAAAATATAACACAAACAAATATTTGTAAAGAATTAAAAAAAGATTATCAAAAAATAGTGGATAATTTTTTTAAAAAATTAAGAGATTAACTTTAAAAATAAGTATAAAATTGATATAATTAAAGATGAAAGGAAAACATCATGAATTATAAGGTTTTATATCGTAAATATCGTCCAAGTGACTTTGAAAATATAGTTGGTCAAGATTATATTATTAAGACATTAAAAAATTCCATTAAAAATGGAAATATTTCTCATGCGTACATATTTTCTGGTCCTAGAGGCACAGGTAAAACTAGTACAGCTAAGGTATTTGCTAAGGCAATTAATTGTTTAAATTCAAAAGATGGTGATCCTTGTGGTAAATGTGATTTTTGCCTTAATTTTGCAGAAAATCCGGACATAATTGAAATAGATGCTGCTTCAAATAATGGAGTAGATGAAATAAGAACTTTAATTGATAATGTTAAACTAACACCAACAAATGGTAAATATAAAGTATATATAATTGATGAAGTTCATATGTTATCAACTAGTGCTTTTAATGCTTTGCTTTTAACATTAGAAGAACCGCCAGCTCATTCTATCTTTATTTTAGCAACAACTAATATTGAAAATGTTCCTATTACCATATTGTCTAGATGTCAAAGATTTGATTTTCAAAAGATTAAAATTGAAGATATTGTAAGCAGATTAAAAACTGTATGTGAAAAAGAAAATATTAATATCGAAGAAGACGCATTACAAGAAATAGCAGAACTTTCTGATGGCGGAATGCGTGATTCCTTAAGTTTGCTCGATCAATTATCAAAAAATGGCAAAAAAATAACTTTAGAATTAATAGAAAAACAAATAAAAACAATTTCCCAAAAAAGCATAAATGACTTTTTAGATACAGTAGAAGATAATGATTTTAATAAATGTTTAGAAATAATAAATGATTATCGAATGAGAGCGGTTGATTATAAAACACTTATAAAAAAAATAATTATGATTGCTAGTAAAAAAGCAAAAAACATAAAATTAAATGGTAAAATTCAGAGATTAAATGATAATGATTATAAAAACTTAGTTTTAAAATTAGCTGAGAGTTTAACAAAAATAAATATAAATGTTGATGCTTATACAATATTAGAAATGTACTTATTAGATTTTTTTGAAACAAATGATAGTAAAAAAAATGTAGTGAAAGAAGAAGTAAAAGAAAAATCTATAGTAATTGATGAGCCAAAAGAAATTCAAAAAGAAATAATATCTAAAGAATCACTTAAAAAGGAAGAAGTTAAAGTTGATAATTCACTAATTGATATAAGAATAAATAATTGTTTTGTTGGTGCTCAAAAAAAATATTTGGAAGATGCAAAAAATGATTTAACTAATTATTCTTCATCAATAAATATAACAGGTAAAATAAAAGCAATAATGTTAGATAGTACTGTAGTAGCGGCTTCCAATACTAATCTAATTCTAACTTGTAAAAATGAGCATAACATTGATACTGCTAATAATATGCTTAACAAAATAGAAGAATCTATTCAAACTGAGATAAATAAACAATATAAATTAATATTTATTTCGGAAAGTAGATGGCAAAAAGAAAAAGAAAAATATATTGTAAATATTAAAAATAAAGTACAATATAAGTTGATGGATGAAGTAGTTAAAGAAGTAGATGATAATATTGATATCAATGATGTATTTGATAAAAGTAAAGTAGAGATAATTTAAGGGAGGTGAAATATTATGAATATGCAAAATTTAATGGCACAAGCACAAAGAATGCAAAGAGATATAACAGCTAAAAAAGAAGAATTAGAAAAAATGGAGTTTACTGGTAAATCTGAATGGGTAGAAGTAGTATTTACTGGTGGAAAAGTAATTAAAAGTGTAAAAATTATCAAAGAAGGAACAATTACTGATGATGATAAAGAAGTTTTAGAAGATATGATTCAAATTGCAACAAAGGATGCTTTTAGTCAAATTAATAAAGCAATGACTGAAAAATTAGGTCAATATGCTGGAGCATTGGATGGTTTGATGTAATATGATATATCCAAGTTTGTTACAAAAATTAATTGATTTTTATAAAAAAATGCCTGGTGTTGGTGATAAATCTGCTGAAAGAATGGCTTTAGCAACTTTAGATTTACCTGAAAACGAAATCAAAGAATTTGCAAAAAATATTGTAGATTCAAAAATTAAATTAAAAAATTGCCAAATATGTGGTAATTTAACGGAAAATGATATATGTGATATTTGCAGTAATCCTAATCGTGATAAAAATTTAATTTGTGTAATTGAAGATTATAAAAGTGTTTTTTCTTTTGAAAAGGTTGGTAATTACAAAGGTGTATATCATGTACTTAATGGTCTTATTTCCCCAATGGATAGTGTAGGACCTGAAGATATCAATATATCATCGCTGGTAAAAAGAGTAGATAGTTTAAAAAATCCCGAATTAATATTAGCATTAAAATCATCAATTGAAGGTGAAACTACTACTTTATATATTAAAAAAATATTTGAAGATAAAGATGTAACGATATCAAGATTATCTTACGGTATTCCAATGGGCGCCGAAATAGACTATTTAGATATCATTACATTAGATAAAGCATTAGAAGATCGTAAAAAAATATCAGAATAAAATATTTCCCGGGAAATATAATTTAGTGGGTGATATTTTTGATGAATAAATTAGGTACTGTCTTAAAAAGAATAATTTTTGCTTTTGGTATTATTTATGGCATTGACGTTATGCTTAAAAATGTTGGTGTATATTTACCTATAAATATTCTTACAATTGGTATTACTTCTTTTTTAGGAGTACCTGGTTTAATGTCATTATTTGCGATCCTCTATATTATTAATTAGGAGGTTTATGCTTGTAAGTAGTGAGTTAGAAAATCTAATTGCCTATTATCATGAAAAAAAATTAGCTCATGCTTATTTAATTTCAACAAATAATGTGCAAAAATGTCATGAAGTTCTTATAAATGTTATAAAGAACATTTTTTGCGTTCAAGAGTACAGTGATAAATGTAATAAATGCTCTTTATGTCATTTAATTGATTTAAATAATTTACCTAGTTTAAAAGTAATTGTCCCTGATGGATCTTTTATTAAAAAAGAACAAATTTTAGAATTGAAACACTTATTTTCTCGTGATTCACAATATACTAAAGATTCAATTTATATCATTGAAAATGCGGAAAAAATGAATAAAGAATCAGCTAACACAATGCTTAAATTTTTAGAAGAACCAGAAGGTAATGTCATTGGATTCTTTATAACAAATAATAAAGATAATGTAATGCTAACTATTAAGAGTCGTTGTCAAATAATAGAATGTGATTTTGAAAATACAGTAAATGAAGAATATAATTTATCAGAAAGTGAGTATCAAGAACATTTAGATTTATTAGAAAAATATCTAAAAAATGTCGAAAATAATGCAAAAGAATCAATTTTAAACAACGAAATTTTGCGAGATTTAGAGAAAGATGATATCAAGAAAAATTTACAATTATGTTTATCTATTTATCAAAAAGAATTAAATAGTCGTTTTAATAGTGATATAATTAAAGAAGAAAGATTTAATTTTTTAAATAATTTATCAATTGAAAATTTAAAAAAGAAAGTAAATCTACTAATAAATCTTTTAACTGAAATGCAATATAATGTTAATGTTAATTTGTTACTAGATAAAATGGTATTAGAAATGGAAGGTATCAATAATGAAACTTTATAGTGTTATATTTAAAAATAATGGTAAAAGTTATTATTTCAATGGTGAAGATAATTTAAAAGTAAATGATTATGTTATTGTTGAAACCGAAAAAGGTGAACAATATGGTAAAATTAACAATTTAGTTAATGAAACACCAAATGAAGATAAATATAAAAATATTATAAGAATTGCCACTAAGGATGATGAAAAAATTTATCAGGATTTACTTAAAGAAAGTAGCGAAGCTTTAGAAAAATGTAGGGATTTAGTAAAAAAATTAGAGTTAAATATGAATATTATTAATGCTGATTTTAACTTTGATCGTTCGCAATTATTATTTACTTTTACATCTGATGAGCGAGTAGACTTTCGTGAACTTGCCAGAAAACTAGCTGGAATCTATCATACCAGAATTGAACTTCGTCAAATTGGTGCTCGTGACAAAGCGAAAGAAGTTGATGGTGTTGGTGTTTGTGGTGAGAGACTTTGTTGTGCAAGATTTTTAAATCATATTGATGCTATTTCCATGAACATGGCTAAAAATCAAAACTTAGCTTTAAATCCTTCTAAAATTAATGGTGTTTGTGGTAGACTTTTATGCTGTTTGCAATATGAAGATGAAAATTATTTAGAATGTAGTAAAGGCTTACCTTTAGTTGGTGATGAAATAAATACACCAAGTGGTAAAGGTAATGTCGTAAGTGTTGATATTTTAAATCGTAAATGCAAAGTTTTAGTAGGCAGTAATAAAGAAGAAATAGATTTTAATAAAAATGAAAAACGTAGTTTTAAATGATTTATTTGATTATGATAATTTAAAAATTTATCAATACAATGATGGGTTTAAGTTTTCCCTAGATTCTATTTTACTTGCTGAATATGTTAAAATAACTGGTAAAACAAATAGTATTTTAGATTTATGTACAGGAAATGCTTCTATACCATTAATATTATCTACTAAAACAAATGCTTTAATTGATGCTTTTGAAATTCAAAAGGATATTTTTAATCTTGCTATTAAAAGTATTAAATATAATCAAAAACAAGAACAAATAACTGTTTATAATGCTGATGTTAAAGAAATTAATAATTACGTAAATTATAAAAAATATGATATAATTACTTGTAATCCCCCATATTTTAAAGTTAAAAATAACGGGTATTTAAATGAAACAGAGAAACTAGCTATTGCAAGACACGAGTTAAAAGTTACTTTAGAAGATATTTTTAAAATAGCCAGTGATCATTTAAATACTAAGGGAGAATTTTATTTAGTACATCGAATTAATAGACTAGATGAAATTATAATATTAGGTAGTAAATACAAATTAAATGTTAAAAATATTGAACTTATTAAAACTAAAGAAAATAGTAGTCCATATTTGGTTTTAATAAGAGCAGTTAAAGATTCATCTTTAGGAGTAAAAATAAATAATCCAGTATGCATTCAAAATTTAACTACCTATCAAAATCTGTTTAAGGAGGAGTTATGAAATTAGTTGTGGGCTTAGGTAATCCCGGACGTGAATATAAAAATACTAGACATAATGTGGGATTTTCCGTTATTGATAATTTTTTAGGTAAAGTTGACTGGAAAACAAAAATGGAATCATATTTCTACAGTACTGATATAAATGGTGAACAAGTCATATTTATTAAACCATTAACTTATATGAATTTATCGGGTCTTGCTGTTAGTAAAGTAGTAAATTTTTATAAAATAGATATGGCTGATATTTTAATTATTCATGACGATTTAGATTTACCAGTAGGAACTTTTAGAATTAAGAAAAATAGTTCATCTGGTGGTCATAATGGTATTAAATCAATAATCTCTGAATTAAATAGTGAAGAATTTGGCAGATTAAAAGTAGGTATTGGTCATAATAAATTGATGTCAACTGATAAATATGTTCTTGCCAAAATTCCTAAAAGTGAATTAAATGAAATCACAAAAAATTATGATATCTTTAATGAAATAATTGATGAATTTATTAAATCAGGTATAGATAAAGTTATAGAAAATTATAATAAAAAATAGGTGAAATATGAATTTAAGCAATTACTTTAACTTCACAAAGGAAAATATTACATATGGGTTAACAAATGAGTTAATCGCTTTTTACGTTGATGAATTATTTAAAAATAAGAGCAAAAATATAATTTTAGTAACATCTAATTTATATGAAAGTAACAAATTATATAACATAATCAAAAATCATAATGATAACTGTGAATTATTTCCAATGGATGATTTTATAACATCCAAGGTAGTAGCAATGTCACCTGAATTTAGTTTAGGTAGGTTGAATGTTTTAGAAAAACTAGAGAAACAAAAATGTATTATTGTTACTAACTTAATGGGGTATTTAAAATTTTTACCAAATAAAGATGCACAAAGTACTTTAGTTATCAAAAAAGATATGGATATTAAAAGAGATGAATTAATTGATACTTTAACATCTTTTGGTTATCAAAGAGAATCATTAGTTACTACCTCAGGTGAATTTTCTGTCCGTGGATTTATCATTGATATATATGTTGTTAATGAAGAACATCCAGTTAGAATAGAATTTTTTGGCAATACCATTGAATCTATTCGATATTTTGATGAAAATACCCAAAGAAAAATTAATGATATAGACAGTATTAGTATTAAACCATTCCAAGAAATTAAAACGCAAGATAATAGTTCATTATATGACTATACTGATGATGGCATTGTTATTTATTTAAATAAAGCCCAAATTGATGTAGCTTACGAAAAACTATGTGATGAAATTGTTGAATATCAAGAAGAGAAAAATGAGCATAGTAAGTATATGTTTGAATTAAAAGAAATAAATCCTAGTTATGAATTATTTATTGATACTATTAATAACCCAACTGATAATTCTGCTAAAGAAATACCTTCTTTTAATGAGAATTTTGAATATTTAAAAGATGCTTATTTTAAATGGCAAAAAGAGGGAAAAGATATTTATTTTTATCTATCAAATGAAAAAGAAATTAAAACAATTAAGAAGTTAATTCCAAGTGCCAATATAATTAAACAAAAAATAACTAAAGGTTTTATTTTTAATAATATTGTTTGTATATCAGAAAATGATATAGGTAGAACAGTTCAAATGGAAGCTAAATATAAAAATAACTTACATATTGGTAAAAAAATAAAAAGTTATAATGATTTAGAAAAGGGAGACTATGTTGTTCATATTAATCATGGTATTGGTATTTATAATGGCTTAGTTACTTTAACTAAAGATGGTATGCAAAAAGATTATATCCAATTACTTTATGATGGTAATGATAAAATATATATTCCAGTGGAAAAAATCAATTCAATTTATAAATATAGTGATAAAGATGGTTTAAAACCTAAATTAAATAAATTAAATTCAACAAGTTGGGCTAAAACTAAGTCTTATATTAAAGCAAAAGCTAAAGATATATCAAAAGAATTATTAAAATTATATGCTGAAAGAGCTAAAGTAAAAGGTGATGCTTACAAAGATTATTCGGAAGAAGCATTGTTTGCTAGTTCTTTTGCTTATGAAGAAACTAAAGATCAAAGTAAAGCTATTGCTGAAATTGATGCTGATTTAAAAAAAGAGCGACCTATGGATAGACTTCTTTGTGGTGATGTTGGATTTGGTAAAACTGAAGTTGCTATGCGAGCAATATTTAAAACAGTAATTAATAACAAGCAAGTTATGTATTTATGTCCAACTACCATTCTTGCTAAACAACAATATGGAGTAATAAAAGAAAGATTTAAAGATATTCCCGTAGAAATTAGACTTTTAAATAGATTTACGACACTAAAGGAAACTAAATATATAATCGAAGAAACTGAAAAAGGTACAATTGATATTTTAGTAGGTACGCATCGTATTTTAAGTGATGATATTAAACCAAGTAAATTGGGTTTACTTATTGTTGATGAAGAGCAAAGATTTGGGGTAAAACATAAAGAAAAGATTAAAGAATTTAAAAATGATGTTAATGTTTTAACATTGTCAGCAACTCCAATTCCAAGAACATTAAAAATGGCTTTATCAGGGCTCAGGGATTTATCAATTATTGATACACCACCAGTTAATAGATATCCAGTGCAAACTTATGTCATTGAAGAACAAGATTTATTAGTTAAAGATGCCATATATAAGGAACTAGCAAGAAAAGGTCAAGTATTTATTTTATATAATAGAATTGAAAAATTAGATGAATTAGTCCAAAAAATATCAACTTTAGTACCAGAGGCCCGAATTACTTTTGCCCATGGTAGAATGACTAAACAAGAACTAGAAAATATCATGGATGATTTTGTTAATTATAAATATGATATCTTAATTTGTACAACAATTATTGAAAATGGTATTGATATTGCCAATGCTAATACTCTAATTGTGTATGATGCTGATAATTTTGGATTATCCCAACTATACCAAATAAGAGGGCGAGTTGGTCGTAGTGATAAAGTTGCCTATGCCTATCTTTTGTATAACAAAAAGAAAATGTTAAATGAAATAGCAGTAAAAAGATTACAAGCAATTAAAGAATTTACTTCTCTTGGCAGTGGCTATAAAATTGCGATGCGTGATCTTGCTATTCGTGGAGCTGGTGACATCTTTGGTAGTGATCAAGCTGGATTTATTGATTCAGTAGGAATTTCATTATATATGAAATTAATTGAAGATGAATTAAAACGCGCTAAAGGTGAATATGTCGAAGAAGATGAAGATGATAATAAAAATCTTATCGAAGTATCTACGCATATTAAAGATGATTATGTATCAGATGAAGATATCAAAATTGAAATTCATCAAAAGATAAATGAAATAGATTCACTAGAAAAACTAAAAGAAGTAAAAGAAGAATTAGAAGATCGTTTTGGTAAAATTGATCATGATATGGAAATATATATGTATGAAGAATGGTTTACTAATCTTTGTAAGATGCTTAACATTACCAAAGTAAATAAAACTGATCGGTTTGTAGAAATTACTTTACCGCAAGATTTATCAAGCACAATTAAAGGTGATAAATTATTATTTGAAACAATGAGTATTTCTTCTAAATTTAATATTAAATATTTACATAATAATATAATTATTACTTTATTCTATAAAAATTTAGAAGAGCATTATATATATTATTTAGTTAAATTACTACTTGCTATTAAAGATAACTAGTATTAATTTAACTTTTTCTTTTCGCGTTCTATAGTTTTTATACTTTTAGTTGGTGTAGGTAATTCTTCTGGCATAGTACCACCTTGTTTTGCTATAAATTCTCTTATATCTTTACCAATATTGTAATGAACATTATTTGCATCATTTTCATTTGATATATTATCTCTTTTTAATTTTGCCTCAGTTTGAACTATTCTAAATAAATTATCAGCTAATTCTTCGCTTCCCATATTATCAAGTATATCTTCCCTATATCTTAGTCCTTTTCTCTTTGCTATATCATCGGCAGTTTCACCATTATATAAACCTTTATATCCAGCATTATGGAATTTATCAAAATTTCTAACTCCGGTTTTTGCAGCTGTGATATTTAAAGAATAATTATTTTTCTTGGTTAAATTTCTCTGATAAATTCTTTTATCATCTTCACTTAAATTATTATATTCTTCTTTAGTTAACTCCATTCTTCTAGTTTGAATGGCAAAATAAGTTTGACCTAAAGCGACAGTTTTAAATTTTGGGTTAGCATTTTGAACTATTAAATAACAGGCATATCTACTTAGTTTGTAATCGATTATTTGCTTTTCTGAAACACCGGTTTTTACTATTTTGGGGTAAACTCCAAAATTGGAACTTATGGCATTTTCACTTTGAGAACAAGCAATTTGTGCTTTTTCTATAATAGCAGAAAATAATCTCCATTCCTTATAACCTAAAGCTAGTTGTAATTCCCGGGCAAGCCAAAATTCATTACCATATTTATCAATATGTTTAATGTCTTCAAATGTTTTTTCTTGATATTCAATTAAATTATTTTTCATATAAATTTTTCTCCTTCTACTTATATTATTAGCTTTTTTTCTTCAATTTCCTTTTTTTTAAAGAAATTTCCTAAAAAAATTAAAAAATTTTTAGGAAATTTAAATATTTTGTATAATAATTAAAAAATATTTCACACTAAAAATTAGGAGTGTGTAGTTATGAGTAAAAGTGGAATTACTAGAAGAATTGATGAATTAGGTAGAATCGTAGTTCCCAAAGAAATAAGATATAATTTAGGTATAAGAGATGGTGAGCCTTTAGAAATATATACAAGCGATAATTCAATTATTATCAAAAAATATTCTCAAGTAGAGAATATTAAAGATTTAGGTCAAAATATCTGTGATATTATTTTTGATGTTTGTAATGTTGGTATTTTAGTAAGTGATCGAGAAAAAGTAGTATCAGCAAGTAATAATTTAAAAGATTTATTAAATTTTAAATTAAATGAAAAATATAAAACATTAATTGATAATAGAGAAAATTATTATGGCGAAAGAATAGATACAGATTTTAATAACAATTGTTTCTTTATTGCTTTACCTATTATAACTCAGTCAGATTGTAGTGGTCTTGTTATCATTTTAAGTAAAGATAAAAAAGATGAATACTTAAAATATGCTAGAATTGCGCAAAGATTAATAATTCAAAAATTAGATGTTGCTTAATGCAACTTTTTTATTGAATAAAATAAATACTTATGCTAAACTAAATTTAATTGATGTGGAATTTGTATGATGATTATGGAATTATTGAAGAGAGTTAATGTTTGGTGCAAATTAACATAAGGAAATAATTAGGTATGAACAAAGGAGTCAAATCACAGAGGTGTGTTAAAACTAATAAGTGTATGATTTTATTCATAAATAAAGGTGGTACCGCGGAAATTTTTTCGTCCTTTACTCCTTTGTTTATGAATTTTTTATTTGAGAAAGGTGAATAGTTATGAAAGCAATAATATTTGATATTGATAATACATTAATTGAATGGCAAGATAATTTTTTTAATGCCATTGTTAAAACTTTAAAAGAAGATGGCCATAACTATTCATTAGAGAAAGTTCATAAAATATTTGATACAATAGATGAAAATGAAGCAGTTAAAGAAACTCTTGAAAAACAAGATTTAGTAAATTTTATTAATGAAAAATGTCATACAAATTTAACAGTAGATTTTGTCGATAAATATATGACAAATTTAGATTATTGCATTTCTAGAGATGAAAGTATAATTAAAACAATAGAATATTTGAGTAAAAAATATGATTTATATGTTATAACTAATTGGTTTACGGAGTGCCAAAAAATTAGATTAGAAAAATCAGGCCTTTTAAAATATTTTAAGGATGTAATCGGGGCTGATATTAATTATTTTAAGCCAGATCCAAGAGCTTTTGATGTCATATTCAAAAAATATAAGCCAGAGGAATGTGTCTATGTTGGTGATAGTTTGAAGAAAGATGTTATGTTTCCCATTTCAATGGGAATGAATGCAATATGGAAAACTAACGAAAAATCAGAAAAATATCAAACTATTAAAAATATTAGTGATTTAATGAATATATTTTAAGGAGGTACTATGGAAAGATGTTTTGAAAAAATAAGTTTTAAACAGTTTAAAAAAGATATTAAAGATAATATAAAATTATATGAAGAATATAAATTACCAGTAAGAAAAACTAAACATAGTGCTGGTTATGATTTTCTAGCTATTGAAGAATTTGAAATTGCCCCTGGCGAAATAAAAAAGATACCAACTGGATATAAAGCAAAATTTCCGGGTGATGAAATGCTTGTCATTGTAGTTCGTAGTAGTATGGGATTTAAATATAATGTCAGAGCTACTAATCAAGTGGGAATTATTGATAGTGATTTTTACAATAATAAAGATAATGAAGGACATTTTTATGTATCCTTACAAAATGAGGGCGATAAAGTGTTTAAAGTAAAAAAAGGTGAAGCTTATGCCCAAGGAATATTTTTAAAATATTTAACTTGTGGTGATGAGGTTATTACTGAACGTCAAGGTGGACTTGGTAGTACAAATAGAAAAGAGGAATGTTAAATGAAAGAAAAATATTATATAACTACACCAATATATTATCCTAGCGCAGAATTTCATATTGGTCATTGTTATACGACAATTATTGCAGATGCTATAGCAAGATATAAAAGATTATCTGGTTTTGATGTGTTTTTTCAAACAGGTACTGATGAACATGGTTTAAAAATTGAAAATAAAGCAAAAGAGGCTGGAGTTACACCAAAAGAATATGTTGATAAGATAATTGAAAATGCTAAAGATTTATGGAATAGACTAAATATTTCTTATGACTTCTTTATTAGAACAACAGATGATTTTCATGTTAAAAAAGTACAAGAAATATTTAAAAAATTATATGATCAAGGTGATATCTATAAAGGTGAATATAAAGGTCTTTATTGTGTTCCTTGTGAATCATTTTGGACAGAGACGCAACTCGTTAATGGCAAATGTCCAGATTGCGGTAGAGATGTTAGTGTTGTTACGGAAGAAGCCTATTTCTTTAAATTAAGTAAATATCAAAAAAAATTAGAAGAATATTATGAAACACATCCCGATTTTATTGAGCCTGTATCAAGAAAAAATGAAATGTTAAATAATTTTATTAGACCAGGACTAGAAGATTTATGTGTATCAAGAACATCTTTTAAATGGGGTATTCCTGTTACTTTTGATGAAAAACATGTTATTTATGTTTGGATAGATGCTCTAACAAATTATATAACTAGTTTAGGTTATCCTGATATTACTCCAGAATTTAAAAAATATTGGCCAGCAGACTTACATTTAGTAGGTAAAGAAATAGTAAGATTTCATACGATTATTTGGCCAGCAATTTTAATGGCTTTAGGAATCGAGTTACCTAAACAAGTTTTTGGTCATGGATGGCTTATAATTGATGGTGGTAAAATTAGTAAAAGCTTAGGTAATTATAAAGATCCAAGAGAATACATTGATGCTTATGGTGTTGATGCTGTTCGTTATTTTGCTCTTCGGGAAGTTCCTTTTGGTAGTGATGGTACTTTTTCAGAAAAGGCCTTAATTACAAGAACTAATTCAGATTTATGTAACATTTTAGGAAACTTGGTGAGTAGAACTATTCAAATGGGCATTAAGTATTTTGAAGGTAATGTGACAAATCCAAATGTATCAGAAGATATTGATCAAGATTTATTAGATTCAACTTCAAATTTACAAGCACAAGTTTCTGAAAAAATGAATGAACTTAAAATAAATGAAGCTCTAGAATGTATTTTTGATGTTCTTCGTAAATGTAATAAATATATTGATGATACTGCTCCTTGGGCATTAGCTAAAGAAGATGCCAATAAAAATAGATTAGAAACAATTATTTATAATCTACTTGAATCAATTAGAGTATGCGCTTTATTCTTACAACCATTTATACCAGAAACTGCTGATAAAATATTAACAAGTTTAAAAGTTAATAATCGTGACTTTGATAATGTATATACTCCAGTTTCTAGATATGAATTAGGATTAGAAAAACCAGCTAATTTATTTGAAAGGATTAAAGAAGATTAATGTTTACTGATAGTCATTGTCATTTATATAGTGAATATTATGATGATATTGCTAAAGTAATAAATGAAGCATCACTTAATAAAGTTAATCGTTTTATTAATAATGGCTGTGATGCAAAATCAAATGTTGAAGTTATTAATCTTACAAGCAAATATCCCAATATGTATGGCGCTATTGGTATTCATCCCGAAAGTGTAGATACATATCAAGATGAAGATATAAAATATATTGAAGATAATATAGCTAATAAAAAAATCATAGCTATTGGTGAAATAGGGCTAGATTATTACTATACAAAAGAAAATAAGGAAAAACAAATTAAGTTATTAGAAATACAATTAAAACTAGCTGAAAAATATAATATGCCAGTTATAATTCATAGTAGAGAAGCAACTTTAGATACTTTAACTACTTTAAAAAAATATCATGTTAAAGGGATAATTCATTCTTTTAGTGGTTCACTTGAAACTGCTAGAGAATATATCAAAATGGGCTATCTAATAGGTATTAATGGCGTAATAACTTTTAAAAATGCGAATATTAAAGATGTTATTAAAAAATTACCTTTATCTTCTTTAGTTTTAGAAACTGATAGTCCATATCTTACACCAGAACCATATCGTGGTAAACAAAATAGTCCATCTCATATTTTAGATATAGCCAAATTTGTCGCAAATTTAAAAAATATATCTTTAGAAGAAATTGCAAATATTACTAATCAAAATTTGGATAATATGTTTACTAAAATAAGCAATAATTAATTTTATATTGCTTATTTTTTAGTAAAATTATAATATATATATGTTATAATAATTTGTGTTTAAGGGTTAGGAGTTAAATTTATGATTTTTACTTCTTTTAAATTTTTGCTATTTTTTGTTATAGTAACATTTGTATATTTTCTATTAAATAAAAAATTAAAATTATATTGGCTTTTAATTTCAAGTTATTATTTTTATATGTCTTGGAATCCTAAATATGCTTTGTTAATGTTATTTTCTACGATTATAACTTACTTAAGTGGAATATTTATAAGTAAAAGCAAAAATAACAAAACTAAAAAGTTGTTTGTAGGATTATCATTTTTTATTAATATTGCTATATTGTTTTTATTTAAATATTATTCATTTGCTATTAATTTTTTTAATTCATTATTTGCAAATATTGGACTAAATATTCCTAATACTCTTAATTTATTATTACCAGTTGGTATTAGTTTTTACACATTTCAAGCTTTAAGCTATACAATGGATGTTTATAGAAATGATGTTAAAGTTGAAAAAAACTTTTTTACTTATGCTTTATTTGTATCATTTTTTCCACAACTTGTTGCGGGTCCAATTGAAAAGTCAAAAGATCTATTAAAACAATTTGATGAAACTCATAAATTTAGTTGGAGTAATTTAAATTATGGATTAATTCTTATTGGTATTGGCTTCTTTTATAAATTAGTAATAGCAGATAGAGCAGCGATTATAGTTAATGCTACGTATAATAACTTATCTAATTTTGCAACATCTGGTGGTATTTATTTAATATTTGCAACATTCTTATTTGCTTTTCAAATTTATTTTGATTTTAGTTCGTATTCAATAATTGCTAGAGGAAGTGCTAAAATATTAGGATACGATTTAACTAAAAATTTTAATGTTCCTTATATGGCAACTTCTATTAAAGATTTTTGGCATAGATGGCATATTTCTTTAAGTACATAGTTTAAAGAGTATTTATACTTTCCTCTTGGTGGAAGTAAGAAAGGATTTTTAAGAACTCAAATTAATTTATTAATTGTCTTTTTAGTAAGTGGCTTATGGCATGGAGCAGCTTGGACTTTTGTTATCTGGGGTGGACTGCATGGTATATATCAAGTTATTGAAAATATTATTAATAAAAAGTGTTATAAATTAAAAATTCCAAAAATAATCAAAATAATAGTTGTCTTTATTTTAGTCGATTTTGCATGGATATTTTTTCGCGCTAATAACTTAAATGATGCAATATTTATTATAAAACATCTATTTAATTTTGGAATGCCTATTGATTTTAATATAATAAATACTAGTTTATTGGAAATTTTTATATTACTATTTTCAATTATTTTTGTATATATATTAGAAGTTATTAATACTAAAGTTGATTTATATGGTTGGCTTATAAAAAGAAATATTATTTTAAGATGGTTATTTTATTATATTTTAATTTTTAGTGTTATTATATTTGGAATTTATGGTCCAGGATTTAGTGCATCTGAGTTTATATATTTTCAATTTTAGGAGAGTTTAATATGAAAGAGTTTATTAAATCAATTTTGTTTATAACAATATTTTTAATTTTATTAAATGTTGCAACTAATATATTTATTTTAAAAGGAAATGGTTATGGTAGTGATGTCACCTCTTTTTATAACGAAAAGAGAAATAGTTTGGATGTTATATTTTTTGGCTCTTCTCATAGTTACGCGACGTTTTCACCAGAAATAATAAAGAAATATAGTAATCTCAATTCATATAATTTTGCTACCCAACAACAACCAATATATATTACTTATTATTATATGCTTGAGGCATTAAAATATCAAAAGCCAAAATATTTTGTTTTAGATATTCGAATGTTGGCCATTGATGAAGATTATGCTACAGAAGGTGTAACAAGAGATGCAATAGATAAAATGAAAATATCTTTAAATAAAATAAATGCAATAAATGTTAGTGTTAAAGATAAAAATGAGCGCTTATCATATTATTTTAATATTATAAAATATCATAGTAGATATAATGAATTAAATTTAACTGAAATAAAAAATGGATTATTAAATGTTGGTTTAAATAATAAAGGTTTTATTGGATTATCTAAAAATAAAAATATAATTGTAAATAATGATAAATACCTTGAATATACTAAACAATTAGAATTAAGTGAAAAAAATAATGAATATTTAAATAAAATCATATTATTAGCTAAAAAGAATAATATTAACTTAATTTTTGTTAAAGCTCCTTGTACTTTAACTGAAAATGAACAAGCAAAATACAATAAAGTATTTGCAATTGCTAAAAAAGAAAAAATAAATTATATTGATTATAATAAATTAATTAATGATTTAAAATTAACAAAAGGAGATTTTTATGATACCGCTCATTTATCTGAAAGTGGTGCTAATAAAGTATCAATACATTTTGCAAAATATTTAAATGAAATAAATAGTAATTAATAAAAAGATAACATGGTAACAAGCGTTATCTTTTTTTGACAAGTCATACTAAATTAGTTATAATATAATGTTAGAAGGTGAATATAATGAAGAGATTTATTAATTATTCAATTAGATTTTCTGCTATTATTCTTTTTGTTGTTTTATCTTCTAGTTATGTACATATAATCGAAACAAAAAGTTATAGTGATAATGTTAATAAAAATGTTAATTTATCTACGATGGCATTAAAAGTTGATGAATTTAAAGAAAATGATATATATAGTATTAAAGATACTTTTACTGGTGATTTAACTGGTTATGTTTATAATTGTCCTTTATGTGGTGGTACTTTGGGATGCAAACCATCTTATGATATAACTGGTTATAAAACTACATATGATGATGAAGTGTATGGTCGTGTTAGAATAGTAGCATCTTCATCTAATCTTCCATGTGGCTCAATTGTTAGAATTTATAGTAAGAGAATTTCTGAAGAGCCAACTATTGCAATAGTACTTGATCGCGGTGTCCGTGGAAATTCTCTAGATTTATTAAGTGAATCAAATGAATATGCTACTAGCACTATTGGTAGAAGTGTAATAACTTATGATGTTTTGAGATTTGGCTATGGAACAAACAAGAGTTAAAATGCACGCTAAAAAAAGTTTGGGACAAAATTTTTTAATTGATACAAGTGTTATCCAAAAGATTAGTGATAGCATTAATCCTTCAACTAATGACTTAATTATTGAAATTGGCCCGGGTATGGGTGCTTTAACTTGCAAACTTAAAGAGAAAAATGCTCATTTAATTTGTTATGAAATAGATACAGATTTAAAAATATATTTAAATAAATATGAAGATGATAAAACTAAAATAATCTATCAAGATATTTTAAATAGCAATATTAAAGAAGATATTAAAAACATTAATTATAATAAACTATATATAGTAGGTAATCTACCTTATTACATTACAACCCCAATTATAAAGTATTTAATTGAAAGTAATCTAGATATTGAAGAAATGATATTTATGGTGCAAGATGAAGTAGCGGATCGTTTTTCAGCACTACCTAAATGCAAAGATTATGGTAGTATAACTTTGTATTTAAAATATTATTTTGATATTACTAAATTATTTAAAGTAAGTAAAAATAGTTTTAATCCTATTCCAAAAGTAGAAAGTGCTGTTATTAAACTAAAAAGGAGAATAGATAAACCAAATGTAATAAAGAATGAATATTTTAAATTAATCAATGATAGTTTTAAAATGAAAAGAAAGACTTTAAAAAATAATTTAAGTGATTATGATTTTACTAAAGTTAAAGAAATATTAGATAAGTATAAATTACCAGAAAGTGTAAGAGCAGAAGAATTATCTGAAGATGTATTTGTGGATATAGTAAATAATTTGAAAGGATGATTTTATGTTTAATTATGATTTTGCTAAAAACAAAGAAAAAGCAATTTATGAAGATAGGAGTGTTTTATTAGATATTAATAACAAAGAATATAATTTAGCAATGATTATAACTAATAAAAATATATTATTTTTTAATGACGCTAATAAAAATAATATTTTAAGAGGAAGAGGTATAGATATACAACCTGATTATTTATTAGAGTTATCTCTACCACTTAATAAAATAAATTATGTTATTGAGGAAGGTAACACTTATATAAATTACAAAGAAACAGAAGTAATAATATATAATTTTGATTTAACAAAAGTTATCTAAGAAGAGTTTTATCTTCTTTTTTTAATTAAATTTTCATATACTTTACTGGTGATATGTTTGGAAATTAATAAAGGGGATTTTGTGACCAGAAAAAGTTACAACAATGATACAGTTTTTAAAGTTATTAATATAAAAAATGGTATTTATTATTTAAAAGGTGCGGAAGTTAGATTATATGCTGATAGTGAGTATTCCGATTTAGTTAAGTGTGAAGAGCCGAAAGAAGAAAGTTATAACGATGATGTCAGAAGTTCTAAAATAAAAGAAAAAGATGATTATTTTTATTTACCAGGTAAAATATTACATATTGATGGAGATAACGAATATTTAGAAAAATGTTTAAAATATTATAAACATATCGGTGTATATGCCATTGGTAAAAAAATTAAAGAAGAAGATATGTATGAACAAGTAGGTTTACTTTTAAAAGAATATAAACCAGATATATTAATTATTACTGGTCATGATGCTTTAAAAAAAGGTGAAAGTATTACTAATTTAGATAGTTATAAAAACACTAAAAATTTTATTAAAGCAGTTAAAACCGCTCGAAATTATGAAAAGAGTCACGAAAAATTAGTTATTATTGCTGGTGCTTGTCAAAGTAATTATGAAGAACTAATTAAAGCAGGAGCTAATTATGCATCAAGTCCTAAAAGAGTAAATATTCATGCCTTGGATCCAGCGATTATTGCCGTTACTATTGCTCTTACCGAAAGAAATAAAGAAATAGATTTAAAAAAAGTGTTAGAAAAAACTAAATATGGCAAAGATGGTATGGGTGGAATTATTGGTAATGGCCTTATGTATGTGGGGTATCCAAGATAATGAATATAGATTTAGTTAGACAAAGGATAGAAAGTAATTTAAATAAAAGAGTAGTAGTTACTGTTTATGGTCTTCGTAATAAAATAAATCATTATGAAGGAATTCTATATAAAACATATCCAAATATTTTTTCTATTATATATGAAGGAGTTGAAAAAAGTTTTTCTTATAATGATTATATTACTGGTGATATTAAAATAAAATTTATCTAAAATAGTTGAAAAAATCTAGACAATGTTTTAAAATTAAAGTAGCTTGTGAGTATTCAAGAATAGGAGTGATTGTATATGGAAATTACAAAGGTAAGAGTTCACAAAGTTGAAAGAGAAGGATCTAAAGTCAAAGGTTATGCTACAATAACTATTGATGACTGCTTTGCAGTAAGCAATATTAGAATTATTGAAGGAGAAAATAGAATGTTCTGCGCTATGCCAAATGATAAAATTGGCGAAAATAAATTTGTAGACGTAGCACATCCTACTAATAAAGAAACTAGAGAAATGATAGAAGAAAAAATTCTTGCTGAATATAATAATCCAACAGAAGAATAAAATGATATTTAAATAGTGCCATTTGGTACTATTTTTTTATTTGAAGTCATAATATTTTCTAGGAGGAATTATGGAAAGTGTTATGGATTTAAATAATTATGGTAGCCATGAAATAAAAGTAGTAGATCGTAGTATGATTAATTTAAGTGGTATCAATAAAATAGTTAGTTTTGATGATCAAGAATTTTTAATGGAGTCTAATATGGGAACAATTCTTCTAAAGGGTGAAAATTTAGAAATAGTTAAATTAGATACACATGATGGTAATGTTAAGATAAAAGGTAATCTTAATAGTTTTGCTTACATTGAAAGCATAAAAAAGAATAAAGAAGAAAGTTTAATTTCCAAATTATTTAAATAATGAGTAGTACTTTGCAATTAACATCTTTTTTGGTATCTTTTTTATATGGTGTATTCTTTTTCTTTTTAACTGAATTTAATTTTTATTTAATTAAAGATTTAAAATTATATTTAAAACATATATTAACATTTATATATGTTATTGATATGACTATAATTTATATTATTATCTTTTATCATTTAAATAAAGGATATTTTCATATATATTTTATTTTAATGGTATTTATAGGCTTTTTTATAGGCTATTTAATTTATAAAAAATACTTAAGTAAAATTAATGTCAAAAGATTTTTTAAACATTGAAAACTATTTATATATATGCTAATCTAAAATAAGAATAGGATTATATGAGGAAAAGACTATGCATATAAAAAAGAGTAAGAAAGAGAAAAAAAGATTAGTGTTAATTACTCTAGCAATAATGATATTGTTAACTCTTTTAGTTGGTAGTGTTTATAAAGACTGGCAACAAATACTTAAAAATAGAAAAGAAGAATCAGAACTTTCTCAAAAATATACAGCACTTCTAGATAATGAAGTAAAATTAAATGCCGAAATAACTAAATTACAAGATAGTAGTTATTTAGCAAGATATGCTAAAGAAAAATATATGTTATCAGCCGAAGGCGATACCATAATTAAATGGAAATAAAAATAGTATCTTAACAGGTGAAGTAGTAAGATAAAAGTGTACACAAAAAAAGTGTATGCTTTTATTTTTGATATAATTAAGATAAGGAGATGGTGAAATGGCAACAAAGGGTCAAAAATTTAAACAATGGACAGCAGAAGAAAAATATAAAATAATTGAACCATTGTTAAAAATGGAAAAAGGTGCTTGGACATATTCTAAAGAAATAGGAATTAATTCTGGATTACTTTATGCTTGGGTTAAAAAATATCGAGAAAATGGTATGGAAGGATTAAAAAACAAAAAGAAACCAGGAAATCCATTAAGTAAATACTCAAATAAAAAGGACTTAACGAAAGAAGAACAATTAGAATATGAAAATATGAAATTAAGAATTGAGAATGAATTATTAAAAAAAGGATACCTAATGAAAGGAGATGGTACAATTGTAAAATTCACGAAATAACACAAGTAAAATTTGAAATAATTGAATTATTAAGCAAAAAATATAATGTAAAATCATTATGTTTAATAATGAAAGTGTCAAGATCAGGATATTATAAATGGTTAAAAAATAAAAATATTTTAAATAGGTATGAAATAAATAGAAAAGATTTAGGAATTTTGATTCAAGATATACATAAAAGAAAACCTAGCTATGGTTATCACAGAATAAGAAAAATAATAATAGATGAAACAGGATGGATAGTAAGTGATAATTTAGTACATAAAGTATGTAAAATACTAAAAATAAAATCAAAAGCAAAGCATTATAAATATAAAAGACCTGGAGAAGAATCAGTTAAGTATGAAAATTTAATCGGATATAATTGGAAAACTACAAGACCATTTGAAAAAATTGTTTCAGATACAACTTCATTTTACTTTAAAAAAAAGAAATATGATTGGACATTCTATTTAGATGTTTTTAACAATGAAATAGTTGGGTATGATGTAAGAGATTCTATGTGTGGAAATGGTGTTTTAAATCATCGTGAAGCTTTGAAAAGTATGTTAAATAACAAAATAAAAAGAGGATATAAAGACCTCGAAACAATCGTTCACACAGATCAAGGAGCAGTATATTCCTCAGTGTCATTTAACAATATATTTAATTCTTACACAGTTACCAGATCAATGTCTAGAGCTGGTACACCAACAGATAATCCAGTTATCGAATCAAAAAATGGCTGGATTAAGAAAGAAATGTATATTGATTTTGACATAAATAATTATAACACAGTTCAAGAGTTTATTGATGATATTGTATGGGATAATAATAATTTTAGACCATCATATGCACTTCAATATAAAAACCCAGTTGAATATCGAACTCAACTAGGTTTTAAATAATTACTTTTTTGGTGTCTACTTTTTATTGACAACTTCATCTTAACAGGTACTATTTTATTATTTCATCTATTAGTCCATATTTTAAAGCATCTTCTGGATCCATAAAATTATCTCTTTCCGTATCTTTTTCTATCTTTTTTAATTTATTACCAGTAACATCTGCTAATATTCTATTTAATTTTGACTTTATTTTTAAAATTCTTTCCGCAGCAATTTTTATATCTGTTGCTTGTCCTTGAGTACCACCTAAAGGTTGATGAATCATAATCTCGGAATTAGGTAGGCTACATCTTTTACCCTTTGTACCATTTGCTAAAAGAAATGCTCCCATTGAAGCAGCTAAACCTATACAAATAGTTTTAACATCACTTTTAATATAATTCATCGTGTCATAGATAGCCATCCCACTGGTAATTGAACCACCTGGACTATTAATATATAAATAAATATCTTGATGATTTAGGCTATCTAAATATAAAAGTTCTGATACAACAATGCTAGCAACATTATCATTAATTTCCCCATTTAAAAAGACAATTCGATCATTTAAAAGTCGGGAGTATAAATCATAAGCATATTCTCTATTACTACTTTTTTCTACTACAGTTGGAATTATATTCATTATT
>CANRGA010000008.1 GCA_947630055.1 uncultured Bacilli bacterium | reverse complement strand
AATTAAAATAGAAATGTGACAGTTATTCCAATTTGCCATCAAAATTTCAGGAACCGATAATGTGATGATAAGACTGAGAATGAGCAATAAGTAGCATAGCTACGTCAGTCTCAGACAAAAAAGTCTATCACATTATCCCTAAAATTTTAATGTTTTCTCGGCATAAGCTTTAATCAAAGATGGTTTTAATTGCACAGTGTAGGTTTGTCAAACCAATCCAACTAAATTTTTGGAAAGGAGGATAAACCTAGATGAGTAAACCAAAAATTACTCAGCAGATGAGATACCGAGAGTCTCTCATCAAATACGCCGATAAACACGGCGTAACAAAAGCTTCTCGTGTTTACAACACGAATAGGCAATACATCTATCGTTGGATGAAAAGATATGATGGCTCAACTCGTTCTCTCGCAAATTTAAGTAGAAAACCTAAAAGTCATCCTCGCCAACATACTCAAGATGAATTAAAACTTATTAAAGATATGTTTGCGAAAAATCAAAATACAGGTTTAGTTGTTCTCTGGGTTAAACTGAAACAACGCGGTTATACTAGAACAGTTTCAAGTTTATATCATCAACTTAGAAAATTAAATTTAAAGTTTGTAACCCCTAAGAAACGAAAGAAAAAGAAAACTAAACCTTATATTCAGATGACCTTCCCAGGTGAACGAGTCCAGATAGATGTTAAAACCGTTCCATCAAAATGTATAGTTGGCCAGTTCAAATTATATCAATACACAGCCATAGATGAATTCTCCCGCGTCAGGTACTTACAGATATATGGTGAGAAATCTACTTATACTTCCTATAAATTTTTATTAGAAGTAATAAAAAGATTTCCCTTTAAAATTTATACTGTAAGAACTGACAACGGATTAGAATTCACTAAAAGATTGAAATCTATAGATCCAAATGACAAGACAATATTTGAACATGGCCTTATTAAGAATCATATCCATCATGACTTGATCAAACCTTATACACCAAAACACAATGGTAAAGTTGAACGAAGTCATCGAAAGGATAATGAACGGTTTTATAATTGCCATCGCTTTTATTCATTGGAAGATGCCAATAAGCAGTTGCAACTTTATTTAAGAGAATATAATAATTTTCCTATGCAACCTCTTAATTGGAAATCTCCCAATGAAAAGCTTCGTGATTATTTTAACTTGTTAAAATAATCTATAGTTGGTTTGTCGTGTCTCTGTCACTTTTGTTTGACAAACCTACACAAAAAATAAGAAAAACTTTTAAAAAGTATTGATTATCTAAAATTAATATGGTAAGATAATCATGTTCTTTGGGGGATTAGCTCAGCTGGCTAGAGCATCTGCCCTGCACGCAGAGGGTCACGGGTTCGAATCCCATATCCTCCACCAAAGTGACTCTTAAACTCGATATTATCGAGTTTTTTTGCTTTTTTAGGTACTATTTAGGTACTGTTTTAATGATGACACTATGATTGTAAATTTTTTTACGTAGCATTTATGTAGCATTTTTCTTCAATTTTCAAAATATGGTTGTCACATTTTTTTATTATGATATACTATGATTAAGGATGTGAATATAATGAAAAAATTTTTAAAAGGTTCAGCTTTAACAATTTTAACAATAGTTTTATTTGGATCAACAATAGTTTTATTATTACTTATTCCAATCAAATATACTATCAATAAAAATATTGTTAAAGATATGATTAGTAGTTTGGAAATCGAGAAAATGGTTTCTGAAGATGAAAATTTCAAATCAGCAGTTAATGAAGTTTTTGAGCCAATATTTGAAGAAACGAGAGAATTTGGCATTGATGATGAAGTAGTTGTTAAAATTATGGATTCCAAAGAAGTGAAAAATTTAATCGGTGGTGTTACTGGAAATATTGTTGATTATGTAATAACTGGAAAAAATCAAAAATTAATTGCAACTGAAAATATTGAAGAATTGGTAAGCAATGCAATGGATGATATAGATGATAGTGGTTATTATAAGTTTAGTAAAAAAGAACGCGAAAATGTTTTGAATGTGGTAAAAAAAGAAGTTGACGATTTACAAGATTATATGCCTGATACTAAAGTTATTGAAGATACTTTAAGCGCCGAAGAAACTAAAGCATTAAATACAATTCGTTTTATTTTAAGCAATGAATTATTGATTTATGTCATCTTAATTATGGTTATATCTATATTAGGAATTTTAGCATTACGATACAAAAAAGCTAAATGGATTAAATGGAATGCTATTACTATATTAATTTCTTCTATTTTAACAAGTATTGTAACGATTGCTTTGATGATTATTAATAACGTTTTATTTAAATTAGATTATAATTATATTTATAATATTTTTAGTAAAACAATAAACTTTAGTTTAATACTTTCTTTGAGTGTCCTTGTATTAATGATTATAACATTGATTATATATAGAATATATCATAAAAAACAGTTAACTACTAAATCAAATAAAAATTAATTTTGCATATATAATTAACTATAGGTAATACTAAAATTAGTGTTTATATTTATTTGACATTGTAATAATAATTCTTATTGCTGAATTTAAAAATGCGTAGTATTATTTAATTAAAGGTAGTGATATTTGATGGCAAATAATAAAAGTAAAAATACTAAATCAAATAATACTTATAAAAAAAATACTAATCATAAAGCTTCAAGAAATATAATCATTATGAAAGTTTTAGTAGTTCTTGGTGTAATAATATTTTGCATAAGTATATTATACCTGATGAATTATTTCTTTATAGAGCATAATGATATAAAAATCAATATGTCAACTGATAAAAAAGTAGAGTATATTAATATAGATGGAAAAGATACTTTAATAACAACCCAAAAATATGTTAGTGATTTAAATTACAATATGCGTTATGATGTTAATAATTTTACTGTTTTTAAATATCATCATCAAGATTTTTATAAATATAAAGATGCTGAAAAAGTAATAGTTATTGTTGAAAAATCTACATTGCCTAATGGTTGCATTGTGGAAGATAATGATAATGAATATAGCAAGTGTACTTTAGAGATTGATGATTTTACTGAAGAAAATTATATTTCTTTAAGGGGAAATACATATAAGTTAACAATAAAGAGTCCAAATACTAACAAATATGAAGAAAGTATTAAAGCTCGAGTTGATTATATGTTAAATACATTTGAAATGAGTATTTAAAAATAGCTATATGCTATTTTTTTAAAATGAAAGGATTATAATGAAAATAAATTGTTTTAGTATAACATTTTGGTTTAATATATTTAAAAATCATCAAGAACTATTAGAAGTTTTGCAAAATTTTTTTAAGTCAGAATATGATAAATATGATGTTTTTAATGTAACTGATAATTTACTTGCACCAGTCATTACAGCGATAAATAATAAAACAATGACTAATATATGTATGAGCCAATTAAATTTACAATATAATATGGACAAAGTGACTTGGAAAGAGTTTCCTAAATTTAAAGAAAAGGTATTAAATTTATTTGAAATTTTAGAAGAACAAGGCTTAATTATTTTACATACTGCCATTTTTATTAATGGTGAACTAGTCGAAACAAATGCTTTAAATAAAATTACAAAACATACTTTAAATAAATCATTAATTAATGAAGATTTAATTGATGTATCATTGAAACTCGGTAAAAAAGATGAAGATTTATTTTATAAGGTTATAAATATTTTAAATAAGAAACAATTAAAATTAGCTGAAAAATATGATGAGCAAGGTAATTTAATTCCCTTACCAGTAGTATCTTGGTATGATGCTCTAGCCAGTCAAGATTTTTTAGATATAGCTTATGAAATAAATGATAAATATTCTTTTGATTTTACTAAAAATTATCATACAACTGAATTTTATTTAAATAAAATGTTATATATAGTTGAAAATAATTTTATTAATGATATTAATAATATTTTAGATAAAGGTGAATTTTAATAATTATATTTTTATAATATAGTTATTTTTAATATTTGTTTAAAATAAATAATTTTATTACTTAAACATATATTTTTGTTTTGCATATCTAAATAATTTATTTTTCCTAATCTTTCTATAATATTACCATCATAATAATATTTAATATCGACATCTTGTTTTAAAATATAGGCATCTTTAATCGTATCTTCAATATTTTCTAATTGATCTTCGGAAAGAATAGGACAACTCTTTTTATTTTTAGCCTTATTTATATCTTGAATAATTACTCCAGCATTAAAACAGGAATTAAAAGGTTGCCATTTAATAATTCCACGATCATAATTATCTTTCATGAATAGTGACCTCCCGTTTTTAAATTTCTTTCTTTAGCAGTTGAATCTGATAATAAATTACTTGCTTTTAAAATACTATTTTTACCATATTTATCTTTAATATCATCAACAATATTATTAATGCTATCATTATTTTTTTCATTATCTTTATCTTTAAATAAACTAAGCTGTTTATTTTCTCGTTTTTCTAAATTACCACAACAAATAGTAACTTTGCGAATCGGTAAATTTTCATAAAATTTATCAAAAATTAATAAACAACAATTGATAATCTCAGAAGCAGAGTCAGTAGCAGTATCAAGTTTTATATTATGATAAAAGCCATCATTTATTTCTTTGGAATAACCAATACCTAGACCAATATTTTTGGCCATTTTATTATGACGTCTTAATCTTGTTGTTAAAACATCAACCATTTCGGCAATTATTATCTTAATATTATTTTCATTATAATCTTTAAATAACACTTGAGAATGACTAAATGATTCCATTTTGGCTATCTTTTTAAAATCTGATATTTTGCTTTCATCAAGACCATTTGCATGGTGCCAAAGTTCGAGGCCCATTATGCCAAATTTTTCTTTTAAAATGTTTTGATCAAAATTAGCTAAATCTTCTATTTTATAAATACCTAATTTATTTAAATTTCTTTCCATACGCACACCTATTCCCCACATTTTGGAAAGGGGAGAGATAGGCCATAATTTCTTCTTTACATCATCATAAGTCCATTTGGCAATATTATTTTTATTATGTTTTGCCTCAATATCCATTGCAATTTTAGCAAGTAACATATTAGGACCAATGCCACAAGTAGCAGTAAGTTTCGTTTTTTCATAAATAGTAGTTAATATTTTTATAGCAAGGTCTTCATCACTCATTTTATACATTTTTAAATAATTAGTTACATCTAAAAAACATTCATCAATTGAGTATACTAGTAAGTCTTCATCACTAACAAAATCTAAATAAATGCCAATAACTTCTTTACTTTTGGCAATATATAAATTCATTCTTGGTTTCGCAATATAATATTTAATATTTTTATCTATTTCATATAATCTACCTCTTGATTTAACACCTTGCTTCTTTAAGTAGGGAGTAACCGCTAAAGTAATTGCACCATCTCCTTGCTTTGGATTAGCTACTACTAAAGGATAGGTAAAAGGATCTTTCCCCATTTCTGCACATTCACAAGATGCAAAAAAACTTTTTAAATCAATACATAAAATATGCCGTTTACTTGACTCCATAATGCTCTTTCTTCCTAGCAAACATTTGTTTACAATTCGAGTATAGTACAATTGCCTATAAAGTGCAATACCTATTTTTGGTAATTTTAAATATTGTGAAATTAAAGATAAACTATTATAATAAGGTTATGAAAAAGTTATTATTAAAATTAATTGATTTGTATCAAAAAACACCTTTATTTAGCCATAATAAATGTAAATATTATCCAACTTGTTCTAATTATGCCAAAGAAGCAATTACTAATTATGGTGCTTTAAAGGGAACACTATTAAGTATTAAACGAATCTTAAAATGTAATCCTTTTAGTAAAGGTGGCATAGATTTAGTACCGAAAGACTTGTAAAAGTCACTAATTGGTGCTAAAATGAAAACATAAATCTGTGATGAGAAACACGATTTTTAAATAATCATTTTAGAAGAGAGTTAATGTTTGGTGGAAATTAACAAATGAATTTAAAAGTTACTATTCTCTAGTGAGTCCAATCAACTCCGGGTAATACCGTTATCTTATAAATTAAGTAAATAAAAGGATGGTACCGTCAGCCTTGACTCCTTGGTATCATTCTTTTTTATTTTGTAAAGGAGGGAATATGCAAATCGAAGTATTTACACAATCAGCTATAAAACTTAGTAGTAATAAAAATATCTATTTTGATCCATTTAAAATAGATAAAAAGTTAAATGATGCTGATTATATTTTTATCACCCACGATCACTATGATCATTATGATGAAAATTCCATAAATAATATTATTAATGCTAAAACAACCATTATAGTACCGAAAGTACTAGAAGATAAAGTTAAAACATTAACCAATAACTATTTAGTAGTGGAACCAAATCGAACATACAAAATTGCTGATTTAGAATTTACTACCGTAAGAGCTTATAATGTTAATAAAAAATTTCATCCGAAAGAGGCAAATTATGTTGGTTATATTTTAACAATAGATGATATTACCTATTATATTATGGGTGATACCGATGCCTTAGATGAAAATAAAAATATAAATGTTGATGTTTGTTTCATTCCCATTGGTGGTTATTTTACCATGGATTATAAAGAAGCTGCCAAGTATATAAATGAAATAAGTCCCAAAAAAGTTATACCTACTCATTATGGTAGTATAGTGGGCGATATTAACTTAGGTGAAAAATTTAAAAATTTAATAAATCATAATATTGAAGTAGAAATTTATATTAAGGAGGAAAAATTATGATAAATATTAAAGAAAATGAAAAATTAAATATGCTTAATCATAGTTGTGCTCATCTTTTAGCGCAAGCCGTAAAGCATTTATATCCCGAGGCTAAATTTTGGGTAGGACCAGTTATTGAAGATGGTTTTTATTATGATATTGATTTAGGGGATAAAGTCATTAGCGATGAAGATATTCCAAAAATTGAACATGAAATGAAGAAAATTAGTAAAGATGGTAAAAGAATTGTTAGACATGAAATAAGTAAGGATGAAGCCTTAGAGATGTTTAAAGATGATCCTTATAAACTAGATTTAATTAGTAGAATGGATGAATCTGAAACAATTATTTCTTGTTATACGCAAGGAGATTTTACTGATCTTTGTCGTGGACCACATGTTGAATCAGTTAAAGAATTAAAACATTTTAAATTAATTAAATTTAGTGGAGCATATTGGAAAGGCGATAAAAACAATAAAATGCTCCAAAGAATTTATGGCGTTTGCTTTCCAACTGAAGAAGAGCTTAATGATTACTTAAAAGAATTAGAAGAAGCCCAAGAAAGAGATCATCGTAAAATTGGTAAAGCACTAGATATCTTTACAACTCATGATTTAGTGGGAAAAGGTATGCCTTTATGGCTTCCAAATGGGGCAATTATCCGAAAAGAACTAGAAAATTATATTTATAAAAAAGAACAAAAATTAGGTTATAAACATGTTTATACACCTTGTGTTGGTACAGTTGATTTATATAAAACATCTGGTCACTGGGATCATTATAAAGAAAATATGTTCCCATCTATGAAAGTTGATGAAGAAGAATTTGTTTTAAGACCAATGAATTGTCCACATCACATGTTAGTTTATGCTAACGACTTACATTCTTATCGTGACTTACCTATTCGGATTGGGGAATTTGCGACAGATTTTCGTTATGAAGCGAGTGGAGCAGTTAAAGGTTTAGAGCGGGTTCGCTGTATGTGTCAAAATGATGCTCACCTTTTTGTTAGACCTGATCAAATTGGTGAAGAATTTAAAAAAGTTGTTGAACTAATTTTAGATGTTTATCACGACTTTGGCATTAAAAATTATAAATTTAGATTATCTTTAAGGGATAAAAATGATAAAGAAAAATATTTTGATGATGATAAAATGTGGAATGATGCTGAAGATAAATTAAGAGAAGTTTTAAATAACTTACATCTTGATTATTATGAAGCAATTGGGGAAGCCGCTTTCTATGGCCCTAAACTTGATGTGGAAGTAAAACCAGCGATTGGTCCAGAAGTAACTTTATCTACTTGTCAACTTGACTTCCTTTTACCAAGAAGATTTGAACTTTCTTATATCGATTCTGATGGTAATAAGCAAATTCCAGTTGTTTTACACCGAGCTATCTTTGGTACATTTGATAGATTTACTGCCTTCATATTAGAAGAAACAAAAGGAGCACTTCCATTATGGCTATCTCCAGTTCAAATAAATATTATTCCAGTTAATAATGAATACCATTTAGAATATGCTAAAAAATTACAAGAAATGCTTAGTGATTACCGGGTAGAACTTGATGATCGAAATGAAAAATTAGGTTATAAAATGCGTGAAAGTGTTATGCGTAAAATTCCAATTACTTTAATAATTGGCCAAAAAGAAGTTGATGATAACACTATTAGTTATCGTCTTTATGGTAGTGAAGAAACCACTACAGTATCTAAAGATGAATTTCTTAAGTTTCTTGCAGACAAAATAGAAAATAAAAATTAGAACTAGTTATTAGTTCTTTTTTTAATTTTTTTTAATCCATTATCTTTATGATAAACATCAATACCAAATTGGTAATATAAAATTAAATTAGTTATTTCTTCATCATTTTTAAATTTTTCTAAAAACAAATTCTTTTCCATATCATTTAAGGAGAATGTACTTAAAAATTTTTTGATTTCAAAACTTGATCTATTTAACATTTCCGTAATTATTTCTTCTCTAGTTAAAAATTTTTCTATATATAAATTAGCTACAGCATACATATCATAGTAACCATAATATTCATCATCATAACGTGTATAATTACCAAAGCCAATAACTTTTGCCACCATAGCATCACTATTAAAATAACGAAAAACATCACATAGAGAAATACACATATGAAATCCATGGCCATTATTCCCAAATTTTAAATTATGATTATTATGATATACTTGGCCCTCGATAAATTTTTTACCATATCTATTAGTTTGATTATTATTAAATGCTTTATAACCTTTAATTATCATATACTTGTTTCCTTTTTCTTACATTTTTTTATTATAACACATAAAAAGTAAATAGTTTTAAAAATGATTGACAAATCATATAATATAGTGATAAACTATTAGTGTTTTAAAAAGGAAAGCGATTTATATCCATGAATTCTATGAATCCACCTGATTGCGTATAGTAATAGGTAAGAAGCCAAAATAAATTAATAATGGTTTTTAAGTGGGTATAATGATACTCACTTTTTAATTGTTGGAGGTGCTTTGTATAGCAAAAACAGATGAGCTACAAGTTAATGATGAAATTAAAGTAGCAGAGGTTATGGTAATTGGGCCAAATGGCGAAAAAATGGGTGTCAAGAATATTGAAGATGCCAAAACTTTAGCAAATTATGCAGGTTTAGATCTTGTTTTAATGAGCGCAAATAGTGTACCAGCAGTGGCTAAAATAATGGATTATAATAAATTCCGTTATGAGAAACAAAAGAAATTAAAAGAAGCGCAAAAGAAACAAAGGGAAAGCAATAAGGAAGTTAAAGAATATCGTCTTTCAGTAACTATTGATGTTGGTGACTTTGAAACACGTAAAAGAAATGCGGCTGAATATTTAAAGAAAGGTCATAAAATTAAAGCATTTATTCGCTTTAAAGGAAGACAAATGGCTCATACAGAACTAGGTCAAGAAGTTTTATTAAAATTTGCTGATGCCTTAAGTGATATTAGTCAAATTGAAGTAGAACCCAAATTGGAAGGAAGACAAATGTCTTTGTTATTAGCACCAAAAAAATAAAGAAGTAGAAGGAGAGTATATTATGGGAAAACAAAAAACACATAAAGCAAGTAGTAAAGTGTTTAAAGTAAAGAAAAATGGTACACTTACTTATAAAAAAGGTAATGGTAACCATAAAACTAACAAAGATTCTTCTAAACAAGTACGTCAAAGAAGAAATAAAGGAATTTTAGGTAAAGGAGAAGCTAGCAGATTAAAATCTGTTATCAGATAGGGGGATTAAATAATGGCAAGAGTTAAAGGCGGAAACGTATCAAAAAATAGAAGACGTAAAGTTTTAAAACAAGCAAAAGGTTATTTTGGTAGTAAACATAGATTATATAAAACTGCTCAAGAACAAGTTTTCCATAGTGGTGTTTATGCTTTTAGAGATAGAAGACAAAATAAAAGAAACTTCCGTAAATTATGGATAACAAGAATTAATGCAGCATGTCGTATGAATGATATTAGTTATTCTAAATTTATGGATGGCTTATCAAAAGCTGGTATTGAAATTAATCGTAAAATGTTATCAGAAATAGCTATTAATGATGCTGAATCTTTTACTAAATTAGTTAAAACTGCTAAAGATGCTTTAGACGGTAAAGTTAAAAAAGTTGAAAATGTTGTTAAAGAAGTAAAAGAAGAAGTTAAAAAAGAAACAAAAAAAGTAACTGAAAAAGTTGAAGATTTAAGTACTAAAACTTTGGCAGAATTAAAAGCACTTGCAAAAGATGCTGGTATTAAAGGTTATAGTACGATGAAAAAAGATGAATTACTAAAGAATTTAAAATAGTAATTCTTTTTTTATTTTTAAAGCCTTGCTAACTAGCTATTTTTTCTGTATAATAAATATTAGGAAAAATAGGAGTGGAGATATGCGAAAGTTTATTGCAAGTTTAGATATTGGCTCTTACTTAATTAAATTAGTAGTAGGAGAAATAGTAAAAAATAAAGTAAATATTTTAGCATGTGTTGAAACTCCAGCACGAGGTATTAAAAAGGGCTATGTCATAAATCCTGAAAGTGCTAAAGAAGCTTTAGAAGAAGTGTTTAAAAAAGGTGAAGATATTTTAGGAATACCAATAAAAAAAGTAATAGCTACTGTGCCATCTACTTATACGGAATGCTTCTTAAGTGGTGGTACTATTCCAATTACTAGTGAAGATAAAGTTATTAAAAATAGTGATATAGTAAAAGCTATGCAAAAATGTGTTTATAATAAAGTAGTTGATAATAGAGAACTTGTAACAGTTCTTCCTACTAGTTTTAAAGTAAATGATGAAATTGTTAGTAATCCTTTAAATATGATCGCAGAAACTCTTACTATGAAAGCTATAATAGTAACAGTTCCGAAGAAAAATATTGAAGGAATTAATAATGTTCTTAAAAGTTTAGATGTTGATTTAGTTGATGTAGTAATTTCTCCTTTAGCAGATTTTTATGAGCATAAAACAAAAGACTTAAGTGATAAAATTGGTGCAGTTATTAATATAGGTGAAGAAACTACTACAGTATCTATATTTAATCGGGGTATTTTAACAAATACTGAAGTAATTGATATTGGGGGAGATGCAGTTACTAATGATTTAGCATATGTTTATAAAATATCATTAAGTGATGCCAAATTTATTAAAGAAAATTTAGCTCTTGCCCATACAAGACTTGCTCAACCGAATGAATCAATGGCTTTAACTGATAAATATGGTGAAGCCGTTAAAATAAATCAATATGATGCATCAGAAGTAGTAATGGGAAGACTTACCGAGATTATTAATTTAGCAAAAAAACAAATTAATCTCTTAACAAAAAAGGAAATAAGTTATATAATACTAACAGGAGGAGTAACGGAAAGCATCGATATTGATATATTAGTAGAAGAACTACTTGGTAATATTGGTATTATTGGCAAAGTTGAAGAAATTGGTGCTCGTGATAATAAGTATAGTACGGCAGTTGGTATTATTAAGTATTATAATAGTAGATTAAAACTTCGCAATATTGACTTTTCGGTATTTAGTTTAGAAGAACAAGAAGAATTAGGGGGAAAAGGTAAACGCATTAGTGTAGTTGACAATTCCCTTTTAGGTAAAATATTTGGATATTTTTTTGATAATTAAGGAGAGATAAGAATGAACGATTTACAAATGGATCAAATAGCAAAAATTAAAGTAGTAGGAGTAGGTGGCGGTGGCTGTAATGCTGTTAACCGAATGATTGAAGAAGGCGTAAAAAGTGTTGAATTTTATGTTGTTAATACTGATTTACAAGTTTTAAATGCTTCCAAAGCACCTAATAAAATTCAAATTGGTAAAACTATTACTGGAGGTAGAGGAGCTGGAGCTAACCCTGAGATAGGAAGAGCAGCAGCTCTAGAGAGTAAAGGCGAAATTGAAGATGCTCTAAAAGATGCTGATATGGTCTTTGTTGCTTGCGGTATGGGTGGTGGAACTGGTACTGGTGCTGCCCCAATTATTGCAGAAATTGCTCAAGAATTAGGAGCACTTACAGTTGGTATTGTTACTAAGCCATTTAGATTTGAAGGTAAAAGAAGAAGTGAAAATGCTCTTATCGGTATTGAAGAATTAAAAAAGCATGTTGATACATTAATAGTTATTCCTAATGATAAATTAAGAGATATTATAGATAAAACAACATCATTTGATGATGCCTTTAAAGAAGTAGATAATGTTCTACATAGAGGAGTTCAATCTATTTCTGATTTAATTGCTGTTACTGGAGTTATTAACCTAGACTTTGCGGATGTTAAAGCAGTAATGGAAAAGAGTGGAACTGCTATTATCGGTATTGGTTGCAATGCTGGTGAAAATAGAGCAATAGAGGCTGCTCGTCAAGCTGTTGCTAATAGTTTACTTGAAGCTACTATTGATGGCGCTAAAAATGCTATTGTCAATGTAACTGGTGGGGCAAACCTTACATTATTTGAAATAGAGGATGCTGTTGAAACAGTAAGAGAAGCTGCTAAAGGTGATGTTAACATTATCTTCGGTGCTATTAAAAATGATAATTTAACTGATGAAGTTATTGTTACCGTAATTGCAACTGGTTTTGATGAAGATAGTACAGAAGAGTTATATGAACCAGGAGAGACACCTAAGAGAAGGACAGTGCCAACTGATGATGATATTGAAATCCCACCCTTTTTAAGAAATAACGATTTATTCTAAAATACGACATTTATTGCCGTATTTTTTTTATATAATAATCTAGGTGATAATATGACTATTTACCTAGATTTATTATTTCTTTTAAATTTTATATATGATTTATTATTACTTTTAACAGTAAGTGTTACTTTAAAAAGAAATACTAAATTTAAAAGAATCTTATTAGGTTCTTTCTTTGGGGCAATATCTACTTTTATTATTTTAATACCTTTAAATAAATATCTTTTATTAATCTTAAAAATACTTACTAGTGTAATTATGTTAATAATTACTTATAGTTTTAAAAATATTAAATACTTTTTTAATAATTTATTATATCTTTATATGACTAGTGTTATTCTAGCAGGCTTCCTTTATTTTTTAAAACTAGAATTTAATAATCTTTCTTATTTAATTAGTTTATCTATTGCGCCATTAATTTTATATTTATATATTAAGGAACAAAAGAAATTAAAAGAAATAGTTAATTATTATAAAAAAGTAATTATAACTTTTAAAAATAATAAAACTCTATCTTTAAATGGTTTTATTGATTCTGGTAATAAATTAAAAGATCCTATTACGGGAAAATATATCATTTTAGTAAATAAAAAAACTTTAAAAGGCATATATAATATAAGAAGTCCTATGTATGTACCTATCAAAACTATTAATAAAAGAAGTTTACTTCCTTGTATATCTATTAAAAATATAATTATTGATAATAAAACTTATAATAATTATTTACTTGGAATATCTGATACATTTAATGGTTTTGATAATATTAATTGTTTACTTAATTATCATTTATTGGAGGATTAATATGTTTAAAAAAATATTATTGTTATTAAAAAAGAAGTATCATGAATGTTTCTTTGTCGGGGCTACGGATAAATTACCACCTCCTTTATCAAAAGAAAAAGAACTAGAATATTTAATTAAGGCTCATCAAGGTGATATTGAAGCCAGAAACATTTTAATTGAGCATAATCTTCGTTTAGTAGTGTTTCTAGCCAAAAAATATGAAAATACTGGTTTTGATATTGAAGATTTAGTATCTATCGGCTCAATTGGTTTAATTAAAGGCATTAATACTTATAAGATAGATAAAAATATTAAACTAGCTACTTATGCATCAAGATGTATAGCTAATGAAATATTGATGTTTCTAAGAAAAAATAAAAAGAAAAAAGTAGAGATTAGTCTAGAAGAAACTCTTAATTATGATGCGGAAGGTAATGAGCTAAGGCTCGAAGATATTTTAGGTACGGATGATGATGAAGTACCAAAAGAATTAGAAAAAACAATGGATAAAGAAACATTAAAAAGAGAAATAGATATTTTAGATGATAGAGAAAAAGAAATTATGACCTTAAGATATGGCTTAAATAATACGGAAGAATATACTCAAAAAGAAGTTGCTGAAATGCTTGGTATATCACAGTCATATATTTCCAGAATTGAAAAGAAAATAGTTAAAAAATTACAAAGTATAATGAAAATATAACTATTGTATATTTATTTAAAATATAATATACTAAATATATAGGAAATGTGTATTCACATCGCCTAGTATAAACTAGTTGACGCTAATGGAATAATAGTAAACCTATTAGACCACAGGCGTCTTTTTTTACTAGTATACATACAATGTATAAAAGTATCAAAATAATAAAGAATAATAATTTTATCAAATTACTAAACTTCATTAACCATCGCCTTCCTTTCTGAAAAGTTTACCTCCCCGGAATTTCAGATTTAGGCGACGCCATTCACACTTCCATAAGCATCTATTATAAATAGATCTTTTTATTTGTCTATAAGTTCGACAAAACTAGTCAAAATAAGACTCTAAAATATGAATAAAATGCTATTTATTTTGCCATAATTTTTATGAAAGGTAAAAAATATGGCAAGATATAAAGTAGATATAACCGGTATAAATACTAGTGAATTAGAAGTTTTATCTAGTGAGGAAACTAGTCGTTTATTCAATGAATATCATAATGGTAGTATTGAAGCTAAAGAAAAGATAGTTAATGGTAATTTAAAATTAGTATTATCAATTTTACAAAGATTTAATAATTCTAAACATAATATGGATGATTTATTTCAGGTTGGAGTTCTAGGTCTTATTAAAGCCGTTGATAATTTTGATACATCACTGGGACTTCGCTTATCAACTTATGCTGTACCTTTAATTATTGGTGAAGTTAAAAGATATATAAGAGATAATACCTCAGTAAGAGTAAGTAGAAGTGTTAAAGATTTAGCTTATCAAATAATTAGATTTCAAGATGAATATTTTAATACTTATGGCATAATGCCAACTTATGATATAATTGCCAAAAATTTAGGAATAACAGAATATGAGATAGGTAATGCTTTAGATAGTCTAAAAGACCCCATGAGTATTTTTGAACCTATTTATAATGATGGTGGTGATACGATTTATTTATCGGATCAAATAGCTGATGTCAAAGATATTAATACTGATCGGGATATGTTAATATCTTTAAGAAAAGCTTTACAAAAAATAAAGGAAAGAGAAAAAGATATTTTAGTATCGAGATATATTGTTGGTAAAACCCAAATGGAAATAGCCGATGCCATGGGAATAAGTCAAGCTCAAGTATCAAGAATTGAAAAAACAGCCATTGAAAATGTGAAAAGATTAATAAGATAACATATAATTTATTAGGTGTTGAATTATGCTTTTAAGTGATTTACAAGCAAAAGATATTATAAATATAAAAGATGGTAATAATTTAGGCAGAATTATTGATGCTAAAATAGATAATACTGGTAAGATTATTTATTTTGTGTCAGAAGAGCGAAAATTAATGCGCAAAGTTACTCATAGTGGTGCTTCAACTTTTGATTTTGAAAAAATTAAAAAAATAGGGGAAGATGTAATTTTAGTCGAGTTATGATATAATTAAATTGTGATATTGATGAAGAGAAAAATTAGTTTATTTACTTTGATTTTCTTGAGTATTGATATTATCTCTAAATTAATTATAGATAACTTTTTTAATTTGAATGAAACTAAAGTAATAATAAATAATTTTTTTTCTTTAACTAAAGTTTATAATACTGGAGCATCTTGGAATATTTTAGCGGGTTATCGTCTAATTTTAATTATAATTACTTTAATTATTTTAGTATTATTATTTTTGTATCTTAATAAATTTAAAGAAAACAAAAGAAATATTTTAGCCTTCAGTTTACTTTATGGTGGTATCATTGGTAATTTACTTGATCGTCTAATTTATGGTTATGTAATAGATTTTTTAGATTTTAATATATTTGGTTATGATTATCCAGTCTTTAATATAGCGGATATCTGCATAGTACTCGGAATTATTCTTTTGATTATTGCAATTTTAAAAAAGGAAGATGAAAATGGAAGTAGTAGTAAAAAATGATGGTATTAGAATTGATAAATATTTAAGTGAAGAGATAAATTATAGTAGGGAATTAATTACTAAAATGTTAAAAGATGGATATATTTTAGTAAATGATAATGTTGTTAAACCAAGTTATAAAACTAAAGTTAATGATCATGTATTTATTGATGAAGAACATACCTATGAACAAGATATTAATCCTGTAGAGATGCCTCTTAATATTGTTTATGAAGATAATGATATTATGGTAATTGATAAACCAAGTGGTCTAGTAGTCCATCCAGGTGCCGGTAATTTTAATAATACTTTAGTTAATGGTCTTAAATATTATACTGATAATTTAAGTGATATTGGTGGTGATGAGCGAGTAGGTATTGTTCATCGTCTTGATAAAGATACATCTGGCTTGATGCTCGTTGCTAAAACTAATGAAGCTCATCAAATTTTAGCGGATGATTTTAAACATAAAAGAGTTTACCGCGAATATTATGCCCTTATTAAGGGAGTGTTTCCAAGTGACACTGCTCATATTGATGCACCAATTGGAAGAAGTAAACAAAATTTTAATAAAATGGAAGTAAGAGCGGATGGAAAAGAAGCTCGTACTAATTTAAAAGTTTTAAAAAGATATAAAGATTATACTTTAGTAAGTTTAGTTTTAGAAACAGGAAGAACCCATCAAATAAGAGTTCATCTATCTTATATTGGTTATCCTATCTATAATGATCCGGTGTATACTAAAGATAAAACTACGGAATTTGGGCAATTCTTACATTCTAAAGTAATTCGTTTTACGCATCCAATTACTCATAAAAAAATGGAGTTTGAAAGCAAACTCCCTGAAGAATTCCAAAATTTCTTAGATAATTTAGATAAGCATTAATATATTACTAAAGGTAAATACAACGAAACAAAAATAGGGAAGCGATAATAATTGGTATCTACCAAATATATTATGCATTTTAATAATTAACATAAATGAACTTATCATTAAAGTAAAACTAATTAAAATACTATAAATTATATTACTTTGATAACTAAAAATTATTGATAATAAAAATATTAAAATGTAGTTAGTACATAATAAAAATGTTAAATCATTATCAAGTTTTTCTTCCCAAACTATTTTACAAATTGGAATAGTTATATAAATAATAACTGCAATGTAAACTAAAAAATATAAATTCATGCTATCACCCTTTACTAATATTATGAAAAAGGTTAAAATAATATGAAAGGAGTTTTAAATAAATGAATGCAATTGTTAGCAATAAAGATGAACTAATTATGAGTCTTGTCCATTATTTTGTTACTGAAGAAAATTATACCCCTATAAATGTTCAAGGGGCCCAAAATGAAATATGGTTAGAAAATTTAGATGGACCTTATAAAATAGTTAGAATTAATTCTAAATATATTCATAATGAAGAACAATATAATTTTGATTTATTTAAAATGCAATTTGTTATTAGACAAATAAAGAAAAAAACTTTATCTTTAAAGATGAATGTTTTAAATATTTGTCTAGATTTAAATAATATTGTTAAAATAAATGAAGAAGATAAAAAAATAAGTACGATAAATGTTTCTGATATAGATGATTTAAAGAAAAATAAAATATTAAAAAAATCATATCCGAAAATAGAAACTAAAAATTTTACGAAAACAGATAGTTTAATGAATATTATTCATGCTACAGAAGATATTAATAAAAAAACTGCTAAAGAAAATAATAAGTATGAAGATATTTTTAAACCAAAACCTATTATTGTAACTAAAGTAATAATGTTTTTATGCTTTGCAATGTATATAGCCACTTTACTTGTAAATAATAATTTCAATGTTGCTTTAATATTGTTGGGTGCTAATAATCGTTCTTTAGTTTTAGGTGGTCAAGTTTGGCGACTTTTAACATCTGCCTTCTTACATGGTAATTTATTACATTTACTTGTTAATATGTATTCTTTATGGATTATTGGCAGTCAAGTAGAAACCTATATAGGTAAATGGAAATTCCTAGTAATTTATTTACTTAGTGCTATTATGGGAAGTTTATTTAGTATAGTCTTTTATGCTAATTCCATTTCGATTGGAGCAAGTGGAGCTTTATTTGGTTTAATGGGAGCTTTATTATATTTTGGCTATCATTATCGTCTTTATTTATCAAACACTCTAACTAGTCAAATAATTCCGATTATTGCTTTAAACCTTTTATTTGGTTTTACCGTACCAGGAATTGATAATGCTTGCCATATTGGTGGTTTAATTGGGGGATATCTTTCGACGATGATAGTTGGTCTTAAATATAAAAGTCAAAAATCGGAAAATATTAATGGTATTATTGTATATCTTTTATTAGTGGCTTTCTTAGTCTATGTTTTACTTAAATTAGTATAAATTAGCCCATTCACTTTAAGATTTTTCGCATATCTTATCAGTGAAGGGGATTTTTTATGAGTGTTAAATTTATTGATGTCAAAGAACCAGTTTTAAAAAAGGGTAAACATTATTTAACAAGTGATTATAAAACAAGAGGTACAAGAAAAACTCACAATGGTATGGATATGATCGGTGCAAATAGATCTATTGATGATGTAATTGCCATAGATGATGGTAAAGTAATAACTAGTACATATTCTAAGACTGCTGGTTATTATGTCGAGATTCGGCATGCCAATAATTATATTTCTCGTTATCTCCATATGAAGAAAAATTCACTAAAAGTAAAGAAAAATGAAAATGTTAAAAAAGGGCAAGTTCTTGGTCGAATGGGTAATACAGGAAATAGTAATGGTGCCCATTTACACTTTGCGGTATCTGATAATAAGAAAACGCCACAAGATCCACTTCCATACCTCCTTGGTGAAAAAAATTTTAAATCCGATTATTTTAAAGAGTTCGTTAAAAACGTCCAAAGTGCCCTAGGAGCTAAAGTGGATGGCATTCCTGGTCCAGAGACTTTATCGAGAACAATAACAGTTTCCTCTAAAACTAATCGTAAACATAAAGTAGTTAAATATTTACAAGAATATTTATACACACTTGGTTATACTGAAGTGGGGAAGGCTGATGGTATTGCAGGTCCTAAATTTACTGCATCCGTTAAAAGTTTTCAAAAGGCAAATGGCTGTGTTGTTGATGGAGTAATTACAAAACAAAACAAAACTTGGAAAGCATTACTCAAATTAATTTAAATTTATTGTTCCTTAAAAAAGTCACGATGTGGCTTTTTTCTTTAATTGTCAAAAACTTAAATTATAAGAAATTATAAATGATAAAATTATAATAATTATACTTCCTATATTAAAACTACCTGGATAAATAAATAAAACTGAAGAAATAACAAAACCAATGATGGCGCTATAAGTTTCACGAAAATAATTATTAAGTAAATAGTTAATTAATTTTAAAATAAATATAGCGCTTATTATGAAAGATATAATAAATGGAATAAATTTTATTAATAAGGAAATATTTATCATTAAAGGATTAGCAATAATATTAAGAAAATATTTATAAACACCAATTAACATTAAAAGAGATGCTCCACTAATACCAGGAACTATTTTACCAATAGCATATAAAAAACCAGCTATAATCATCGTAAATACATTTAGATTATTATCTATAGTAGGTAAAATACTTTCAATAATAAAAAGAATTATTCCTAAAGTAAAAGAAATAGTAAAATAAATATATGATATTTTTTTATTAGTTTTTAATTTAATCTCTTTAATTAAAAAAGGAACACATCCTAAAATTAAACCAATAAAAACATAAGAAATAAAAAATAATTTATAATTAAGTAAATATAAAATAACTTTACTTAAAAATAAGATGCTTATAAATACACCAATAAAAAGTGGTGCTAAATACTTAAAATTACTTTTAAAATCATGAAAAAAATTAAGAAGTTTTTCAATAACTAATTCATATATTCCTAAAATAGTGGCAATAACCCCACCAGATACACCAGGAATAATAAAACCAATACCAATAATCATTCCATAAAGTAAATTTCGTAAAATCATGACAATTTACTCCTTAATATTCCTTAATAATATTTATTAGAAAATTAATTATGTTATACTTGTTTTAGGTGAATTATGAAAAAATTAAAAATATTTATTATTATTTTTTTATGTTTAATGTTAATTCCTTTCATAATTAATTTTTATGTTGTTTTTAAAGTACAAGATAAAATAGTTGATATAAAAGATATAAATAAATATTATGATTTTGGTTTAGTTTTAGGTTGTGGAGTTAAAAAAGATGGTACTCCTAGTTTAATGCTTAGAGATAGACTAGATAAAGTAATTGAAATATATGAAAAAGGTTTAATTGAAAAGATTATTATCAGTGGTCATCATAGTGATGGGTATAGTGAAGTAGATGTTATGGAAGATTATTTAATCAATCATAATATTAGTAAAGATGTTATTATAAGAGATAATAAAGGATTTTCAACTTCAGAAAGTATAGAAAATTTTGCCAATAAATATCAAGATAAAACTGCTATTATTATTACCCAAGAATATCATTTGTATCGTTCATTATATCTTGCCCAAAAATTTAATTTAAATGCAGTAGGAACACCTGCTAAAATGGTAAATTATGGTGGACAAATATTTCGAAATTTAAGAGAAATACTTGCACGCAATAAAGATTTCTTAAAATATTTATTTAAGTAGCCAATATTTGGTAGTCACCAATTATTGGCTTTTTATTATCCTAAATATTAGCCAAAATAATATTGATAGGGTGATTAATTATGAAAAAATTTTTGCTATTTTTAAGTATTTTATTACTACCTATTAATACATATGCTTATTCTAATTATATTTATAGGGGAGGTAATACTCTTGGTATTGAAATTGATTGTGATGGAGTATTAATTGTTGGTTTTTATCAAATAGATGGTAAGTTTAATAAAGGGAATCCTGAACTTAAAGTAGGAGATTATATTAAAAAAGTTAATAATATAAATGTAAATACCTTGGAAGAATTAACTGCGGAAATAGAAAAACATGTTGAAGATAAAGAAGTTGAAATAACCTATAAAAGAAATAATAAAGAAAGTAAAACAACACTTCCATTAGTAAGTGAAAATAATGTATATAAAACTGGTCTATATGTTAAAGATAGCATAACTGGTATAGGAACACTTACTTATATAGATCCTAGTACTAATATTTATGGCGCTTTAGGTCATGAAGTAATTGAAAGTAATAGTAAAAAAATAGTTGAAATTAAAACTGGTAATATTTTTCGAAATTCAATTGTTTCAATAGATAAGTCTATGGCTGGTTATGCTGGTAGTAAAAATGCAAAATATTACTATAATACTATATTTGGTAATATCTTAAAAAATACTAATCATGGTATATTTGGTTTATATAAACAAGGAATAAATAATTTAAAATTAGTGGAAGTTGGTAAGCCAGAAGATATAAAAATAGGAAAGGCTACAATATATACAGTATTAAATGGTGAAAATGTTGAAGAGTTTGAAATTAATATTAATAGAATTAATGAAACAAGTAATACTAAAAATTTAACATTTGAAATAACCGATAAAAAATTGCTTGAGAAAACTGGCGGAGTAATTCAAGGAATGAGTGGTTCACCAATTATGCAAAATAATAAAATCATTGGTGTTGTAACTCATGTAATAGTAGATAATCCTGTAACTGGATATGGTTTATTTATAACAAAAATGTTAGAAGAAGGCGAAGCTTAAAGATTTTGTAAATTTGCAAAATCTTTTTTTGTAAAAGTTTTCAAAAATTCTTGACTCTCGGGGGGGGTATTATATAATAATCTTATAAAACAAAGTACAATGATACGACATATAAAGAGAGGATAAGATTAGATGAAAAAAGTAAATAATAAATGTATATTTATGTTAGGTATGATATTAGGATTAGCAATATCTGTAAGTAGTGTATATGCAGTAGAGGCATATATAGAAAGTAATAAAGTATCGTATGATAATCATAATAAAGAAATAACTAAAAAAGATAATGTCCAAGAAAGTATAGATGAGTTATATGAAAGAAGTGGAATACATAAAGAGAAGTGGATAGATAAAACCCTTAATGGAGCTGATCCCGTATTAAAAGATCCATTAATACCAGTAGAAATAAAACCCAATGGTGATGTATATTATGCCAATTTAAATAGTGAATGGTATAATTATTCTGAAAAAAGATGGGCTAATGCTGTAATATTAACAGATACAGCTGGTGAATATTCAGTTGGTCAACATATACTTGAAAAAGATATAGAAAGTTACTTTGTATGGATACCAAGATATCAATACAAAATATGGGATTTAGGCGAATATGATGGATTTTTTACATTAAGTCAAATAACAGATGATGCAAAGAATCCAAAAGTTGATACTGCATTTTGGAAAGTAGCTGGTAGTAATTCACGTTTCGTAGACATAAAGTTTGGAACAGCAAATAATATACCAAAAATGAATGAAAGTGAAGCAAAATTAAATGAATATTATACCCATCCAGCATTTACATTAGGAAATAAAGATTTAAATGGCATATGGGTAGGTAAATTTGAAACAGCTTATAAAGGTGCAAATAGTAAAGTTATAGTAAATAAAGAAGAACCAACTAGTGTAATAATAAAACCAAATAATTTTTCATGGCTTGGAATTAATGTTAAAAATATATTTATGACATCATATAATTATGAGCGTAATTTAGACTCACATATGACAAAGAATACAGAATGGGGAGCAGTTGCATATTTATCTCATTCACAATATGGAATAGGAAATGAAGTAAATATTAATAATAATTCTGAGTTTAAAAGTGGTTATTCAGCAACAGCAAGTACTAATCAATTAACATATATCGGAGAAGTTGGAACATCATCTGAAGGTAATAAAACTCAATTGTGGAACACTTCAATTGGTTATTTAGCGAGTACTACTGGAAATATTACAGGTATCTATGATATGAGTGGTGGTGCTTGGGAATATGTGGCTGGATGTATGAAAGAAATTCCGAAAAATAGTGGTTTTAATATTAGTGAGTTAAATACTCAAGTTGCAAATGGATATATTGATGAGTATTCTGCAGATAGTAATAATACATCTTATATTCACCGTATTATTGGTGATGCAACAGGCGAAATTGGGCCTTTTTATTATTATATTGAGGGCTCTGGCGATGTCCAATATCATAGTAGTTGGTATGGCGATTGTGGAGTTTTTGTTTATCAAGATCGCCCTTGGTTTTTACGTGGTGGTCATTATAGTGTAGGAAGTTTTGGCAGTCAATTTTATTTCGATAGTAATGATGGCAATGCTAATAACTGGGGTGGTTTCCGCATAGCTCTTGCTGTAAAATAAAAAAACTTCAAGATTTATTCTTGAAGTTTTATAATGACTCAATATTTTGGCTTTTAAAAAATGGATTTTTGGAATGAGAATTATTATTAGTTGAAGTATTATTGCTATTATTTTGATTAGTGTTTGCATTGGTATCTTGATTAATATTTGGATTAGTATTTTTACCAATAACAGCATCTTTTAAATCCTGTTCATTTGTACCAAAATCATCATTGACATCAATTACTCTTAAAATTTCATCTATACTAGTAGATCCTTCAATTACTTTATTTAAACCATCTTGCAATAGAGTATTAACATTACTATTATAGACTAAAGTTCTTAATTCTTCTTTTCGCGTATTATTTACTATAGCATCTCTTATATCTTGGTTTATTTCCAATACTTCATGAATAGCAATTCTACCTTTATAACCATTAATACATTCACTACATCCAACTGGAGTATATATTTTATCGACATCAATACCTAAAATTTTTTGAAATAAATTTTTTTCATATTGATTAGTCGGTCTTTCACTACGACATTTAGGACATAATTTTTTAACTAATCTTTGTGAAATAATACCAGATAGGGCACTTCCAAGTAAATATCTTTCAACATCCATATCTAAAAGTCTTTCAATAGTATTAAGTGAATTGTTAGTATGAATAGTTGATAATACTAAATGACCTGTGATCGAAGCTCTTACGGCAATACGAGCTGTTTCATCATCACGAATTTCACCAATCATGATTATATCGGGATCTTGTCTTAAAATACTTCTTAAAGTATTACTAAATGTTAAGCCAATTTCACTCATAACTTGAACTTGGTTAATACCATCTATTTTCATTTCTACGGGATCTTCAACAGTAATAATATTTCTTTCAGTAGTATTTAATACTTGAAGCATTGCATAAACAGTAGTAGATTTACCAGAACCAGTAGCACCAGTAACCATAATAATACCATTTGGTTTTTTTATAAGTTCTTTTATTTTTTCTAAATTGTATGGCGCTAAACCAATTGAATCTAAACCATTTAAACTCATTCGATAATCCAAAATACGAATAACGATTTTTTCACCTTCTACTATAGGTAGAGAAGAAACACGTAAATCAACATCTAAATTTTCTATTAATCCTTTAATAGCTCCATCTTGTGGAAGTCTTGTTTCTGTTATATTCATTCCAGAAATAATTTTAATTCTGGTAATTAAATTCTTTTTAACAGTAGCCGGTACCTTAGCATAATCAAGTAATGATCCATCAATTCTAATTCTTACAATTAAATCACTATCAGTTGGATCAAAATGAATATCTGATGCACCATTTTTAACGGCATCAACAATCATGTCATTAACAATATCAACAACTGGTTTATTATCATAATCAAATTCTCTAAACACTATGTATCACCGTCAACCTTTTACTATCTTTAATTATACAATATTAAAATAAAATATACAACTAAATTTAGCCAAATAAAAATAGTAATTTTCATTACTATTTATCTTTTTAAATCATCGCTTTGTGTAATTTCTGCAGTTTGACTCATTTCATATTTTTGCTCTAAAAATTTAATATAGTCATTTAATTTTGCAAGAGCAATATCAGCTTGTTTTCTATTTTTCTCTAAATCATTGCTATAATCAATTGAACTATTTAAATGATTAATAGCCATACTAAATGTACTATTAACAACTTTTTTCCATGATTCAGCATTTTCATAATGATATCTTAATGCTTGCAATTCACTTTCTTCTAGTTGTCTTAAAAATTTAATATTAGAACTAGCCCAACGTAAAAATTTTTCTCTTTCATGTTCTTCTTTTATTTCTTTTAATCTACGACTGCTTTCTGTTAAATAATCATTCATTTTTATCTCTCCATTTCTCTTAAATTATAGCATTTTATTCTTCTTTTCTATATCTTTATTGTGTAAATTAGACAAATGTTGACATTAAAACAATATTTACACTTGATTAGTATTTTGTTAAAATATTAATAGAATTTAGGTGGAATATGAAAACATTAATTAAATTAGAAGAAAATCCTAATATTAATATGGTTGGTAAAATTTATGAATTTATTGATCCAACTAAAGTATATATTCCTATTTTAACAAATTTAACTTTTCGAAAAAATGATTATATTTATAAAAATAATTATTATAGTAATTATATATCTTCTATATCTGGTTATGTATCTGGTAGTAAAAAAATATATTTAAATAATAAATATATTGATTCTTTAGAAATAACTAATGATTTTAAAGAAAATTCCCATATTAAAAGAAGAAAGAAAAAGATAACTAATAGAGAAGAATTAATTGAAAATTTAAAAAGATTTTATTTATTTGATTTAATTAATAAATTAGATAGTAATAAAAGTAATTTAATTATTAGTTGTGTTGATGAAGAAGAATATACAATTAATGAATTTATGCGTCTTTCTAATAATTATGATGAAATACTTATGACTATTGATTTTTTAAGTAAAATATTAAAAATAAAAAATATTACTTTAGCTATTAAAAATACTAATGCTAAAAGTATTAAAAATGTTAAATCTATTATTGGCTCATTTCCTAATATTAAAATAGTATTATTACCAGATAATTATTTAATAGGATTAAAAACAAATTTATGTGAATTTTTAAATTTAAAAGAAGAAGATTCTTTATTATTTACTACTAATGAAATATATGATTTATATACTACATCTATTAAATTTAAAGATATTACGGAAAAATATCTTACTATTAGTGGTGATGCTTTAGCTAAATCTTTTCTAATTAATGTTAAATTAGGAACTTCTTTAAATGAAATAATAAAGAAATATTGTAAAATAAAAGATAAAGAATATGATATTTTTCTTAATGGTTATTTAAGTGGAATTAAAGTATTAAAAAAAGAAGATATTATTATAACTAAAGAAATAAATACTATAGTTATTAATAAAAAAAATACTAATTGTGAAACAGAATGTATTAATTGTGGAGCATGTTATAAAATATGTCCAAAGGATATTAATCCCAAGAGATGTTTTTTTAATAAAACTATTAATTCTAAATGTATAGGTTGCGGTTTATGTAATTATATTTGCCCTGCTAATATAGATTTAAAAAGAGTAGTAAAGGGGGATATGTATGAAGAAAAAGAAAACTAGTTATTTAGTTTGGGAAAATATTATTTTACTTATTCCTTTAATTATTTATGGAATATTTAAAAATGGTTATTTAATTTATGAGAAAGGTTATATAAATTTTTATCAAATATTTAAACCATTATATTTAGTTTTAATTGGTATTATTATTAAATTTATCATAGATTTAATAAAAGATCATAAAATAAAAATTGATTATAATTTAGTATATATTATTTTAATTGGTATGATTATGCCATATAACATTAATTTAATTATTTATAGTGTTAGTTTATTAATATTATATATCATAACTTTATTTTTAGAAAAATATCTTAAATTTAATAAAGTATGTTTTATTTATTTAATAATTATTTTAATAAATTTTATATTTAATGAATTTACTTTTCAAAATATTCTTGAAAGTAGATTTACTTATAGTTTTACCTTCTTTGATTTATTAGTGGGTAGAAGTATTGGTAGTATCTCTACTACTAGTATTTTCTTTAGTTTACTTTCATTTAGTTATTTAACTTTTAGTTATTACTACAAAAAAGATATACCTTTATTTATTAATATTACTTACTTATTTTTAAGTTTTATTTATTTAATTATTACTAAAGATAATTCTTATTTATTAAATAGTGAAGTCTTATTTGCCAGTATTTTTATTGCTCCATTACCGAAATATAGTCCTTTAAGAAGAATTAATCAAATAATTTATGGTATAAGTATAGGAATATTAACTTTCATAGGAGCTGTTTTATTTAATTCTATTATCAGTATTTATTTAGTAATATTTATAATATCATTATTGCCAAATATAAAATTAAAAAAGAAATTGTCAAATAAAATGTCAAGTTAATTCTATTTAAAAAATTAACTTGCTTTTTTTTCTAATTTTTATTATATTAATTACAGAAATAAGGTATATTTAGATAGTGTTATATGTTACCTTTCGCCTAAGGAGGTTTAGGGTATATTGAGCAATTGGTATGCCGATATATAACACTATCTAAATATATCTATTTTTTTATTGACTAAAAATTTTTTTCAAGTATAATATTAAATGCATTTTAAGGGGTGAGGAAAATGTTAGAAGATTTAGCTAAAGAGTTAGAACAAGTTTATCGTGATTTATCTAAATGTTTTAGTGATATTTTAGATAATGAAGAACTTAGTTATTATAAAGGTGTATTGTGGACTTTTAAAGTTAATTTATTACAATTAAAACAATATGAAATTGGTTTAAATATTAATAATATTGATTTAGAATTAAATATTAATAAAAAGAAATTAACTATTTTAAAAACACTTATGTATTTAATGTCTATTTTATTTTTATTTACTTATTGGCCAGTTGGAATACTTACTTTTGCTTATGCTATAAGTAATAGTAAAAATATAAAAAATAATTTAGCATATATGCAAAATATATTTAATGAATCTAGAGATTTATTTGATAAATGTGATCGAATATCGCAAAATTGTCAAACTTTTATTATTAAAAAAATGGAAATTAGTGCAGAAAGATTTAATGAACAAGTAAATAATAAAGAAGTTATTGATTTAGAACCATATTATTATGCCCAAAATTTAATTGATTTATATATTAATTTTGATGAACTTATGGAAACTACTCCTGAAATTGAAGAGATAGTTATAAAAATGCTTCAAAGTGATTTAGAAACTGAAGAAAGTGATTTTATGACTCTTCTTAATATGGCTAAAAATAAATTATCAGAAGAACAAATATTAGAAAAAAAGGAAAAAAGTACCGATTTATACCAAAAATATGATGAAAGTTGTCGAAAATTACAAAAATTTTACAATAAAAAAAGGAAATTGGGCCTTAAGCGCTAATATATATATATAGAAGGGAAAAATTTGGCGGAAATAGAAATAATGGAAATAATTAGCGAAGAAAAAATTAATGAAATACGAAATTCTGCTGATATAGTAAGTATCATATCGGATTATATTCCTCTAAAAGCCCAAGGAAAAAATTATTTTGGTATTTGTCCTTTTCATGATGATCATACACCTAGTATGTCAGTATCCAAAGATAGACAATTATTTAAATGTTTTGTTTGTGGCAAAGGAGGCAATGTTTTTACTTTTATAAAAGATTATGAAAATATTTCTTTTTTAGAAGCAGTAAAAAAAGTAGCCGATAAAGTTGGTATTCCTCTAGATTATACTCCTATAAAAAAAGTTAATAGTAAATTTAAAGAAGATTATGAAATAATGGAATTTGCTACAAAAATATTTCAAAATAATTTAAATAGTAAAGAAGGAGTTAAAGCTAAAGAATATTTACTTAAAAGAAATATTACTGATGATATCATTAAAGAATTTCAAATAGGATATGCTATCGATAATAAAACTTATCTCTATAATGTATTAAAAAAGAAGAATTATACTCTTAATAAATTGGATGATTTAGGATTAATTTCGAAAGATGGAATAGAAGCTCATGATAAATTTATTAATAGAATAATGATTCCAATTACTAATTTAGATGGTAGTACAGTTGGTTTTACAGGTAGAATATTTAATGGTGAAAATATGGCTAAATATATTAATACCAAAGAAACCGCTATCTATAAAAAAGGTAATTTATTATTTAACTATTATAATGCAAAAAAATATATTAGAGAAAGTAAAAGTGCTATTTTAGTTGAAGGAAATATGGATGCGATTAGAATGTATTCGAGTGGTTTTAAAAACACTTTAGCACTGATGGGTACAGCGATTACTAAAGAACAAGTAGAGATATTAAAAAAATTAAGAGTACCTATTATCTTAATGCTTGATAATGATAATGCTGGAGAACTTGCTACTATTAATGTTGGAGATATTCTTGCCCATGCGAGTATCGATGTTAAAGTAGTAAGATTAAAGGGCGCGAAAGATCCTGATGAATATATTGTTAAATTTGGTGAAAAGGCATTCCAAGATGTTATTAAAAGTCCTTTGAGTTATTTTGATTATAAATTAGAGTATTTAAAACAAAATAAAGATTTATCTAATACTAATGAATTAGTATCATATGTTAAAGATGTTTTAAAAATGCTTGATAATGCTGATAATTTAACAAAAGAAATAACTTTAAAGAAAATTAGTGAAGAATATAATATTGACTATGAATTATTAAAAGAAGAAATTACTTTTAAAAAAGAAGAAGATAAACCAATTATTATTAATGAACCTATTAAAAATGATAAATATCAGATATGTGTTAATTATATATTGTATTATTTAATGAGTGATGCTAAATATTTAAAAATATTTAATAGTAAATTAGGATTTTTAAAAAATCCGGAAGAAAGAAATCTTGTTACAGAAATAGAATATTATATTAAAAATCATGATAATAAAATTAATTTGGCAGACTTTCTAAGTTATGCAGAAAATGACGATAAAATTAGAAATTTAGTTAATAATATATGTGGAATAGTTGATACAGGAGAGTTAGATGATAATATTTTTCTAGATTATATAAATGCCATTGATAATTTAATGCATAAAGATAATATGAAAAGAATAAAAGCCAAAATAAATGCAGAAACAGATATTAATGAACAATTAAAAGATATTAATAAACAAATAGCAATGCAGAAAAAAATGTTAGAAAAAAAGAAGGAAGTGTAAATTATGGTAGAAATTAAAACATTTAAAGAAAGAAAAGAAGAATTATTAAAAAAAGGAGAAGAAAAAGGTTTTATTACCTTTGAAGAATTAGCTGAGGCTTTAAAAGGATTAGAAGTAGATAGTGATACTTTAGACGATTTATATAATACTTTTGTAGAAGCAGGTATTTCAGTTGTTACTGAAGAAGATGCTGAAGATGCCGAAGAATCTGGTGAAAATCCAGCTGATTTAGAAACTGAACCAATTATATTAGATGATGCTGAAATAACTAAAGATGTTAATATTAATGATCCTGTTCGAATGTATTTAAAGGAAATTGGTCGTATTAGTCTACTTTCTTCCGAAGAAGAAATGAATATTAGTGTCAGAATTGCTGATGGTGATGAAGATGCTAAAAGAATTTTAGCTGAATCTAACTTACGTCTTGTTGTAAGTATTGCAAAAAGATATGTAGGAAGAGGCTTACTTTTCTTAGATTTAATTCAAGAAGGTAATATTGGCTTAATGAAAGCTGTTGAAAAATTTGACTATGATAAAGGTTATAAATTTTCAACTTATGCAACTTGGTGGATAAGACAAGCTATAACAAGAGCACTTGCTGATCAAGCTCGTACGATTCGTGTTCCAGTTCATATGGTTGAAACTATTAATAAAATGGTTAGAATTCAAAGACAAATGACTCTTGAGTTAAATAGAGAACCATCTGATGAAGAAATAGCTAAAAAAATGGGTATATCTGTTGATAAGGTAAGAGAAGTTATTAAAATTAGTCAAGAGCCAGTATCACTAGAAACTCCAATTGGTGAGGAAGATGATTCTCATTTAGGTGATTTCCTTAAAGATGAAAGTTCACTTTCACCAGAAGAATATACGGAAAATGAAATTTTAAAAGAAGAAATTAAAGAAGTATTACAAACTTTGCAACCAAGAGAACAAGAAGTACTAGAACTTCGTTTTGGTCTTATTGATGGTACTTGTCATACTCTAGAAGATGTTGGTAAAAGATTTAGCGTAACAAGAGAGAGAATTAGACAAATTGAAGCAAAAGCATTACGTAAACTTCGTCATCCATCAAGGGCTAAAAAGTTAAAAGATTTCTTGGATAGCTAATGAATAGTGAGAGGATAAAAGCTTTATCTTCTTTCGTAGATAAAGAAGATATTGTTTTAGATGTTGGTTGTGATCATGGTTATTTAAGTATTTATTTAAAACAAAATAATTTATGTAAAGAAGTATTAGCTAGTGATATATCAAAGAATGCTTTAAGTCAAGCCCAGTCTAATTTTAAAAAGTATCACTTAAATATAAAATCATATATAAGTGATGGCTTTAATAATATAGAAGATAGTTTTAATACTGCTGTAATTGCTGGTATGGGTACTAGTACAATATTAAATATATTAGATAATAAAAAAACACCTAATAAATTAATAATTTCTAGTAATAATGAACATTTTAAATTAAGAAAAAATTTAAATATATTAGGGTATAAATTAATTAAAGAAAAAATAGTATATGAAAAAAATCATTATTATATAATTATGTTATATCTAAAAGGTAAGCAAAGTTTATCTAAGAAAGAAGTATTATTTGGTATAAGTAATAATAAAAAATATTATAATTATTTATTAAATAAAAATAGAGAACTTTTACCAAAAGTTCCCTTAAGGAAAAAATTAAATATATTATATGAAAATCATTTATTAAAAGGTCTTATTGAAAAAAAGTAGGACCTTTTTGTATGTTTAAATTATTAATTTTTTCTTTAATCGGTGCTAAATTTTTCTCAGTATTACTTATTACTTTATTAGTAGTAGTATTACCAAATTCTTTAATTAAACTTAAAGCACTTCTAGCATTATTAATCATTGGCTTGGCTTCTTTATAAATGGGAATTATTTGGTTTACAACACCCAGTGTTTTGGAAATTCCTCCCAACATTCTTGATAATGAAAAAGTAGGTATTCTTGGCCCAAACATTTAAATCACCTATTATAATTTATGCAAATGTTTATTTATTCTACTATAAAAATTTTACAATACAAGTGTAAAAATTTAATTGAGTCTTGACTCTCGGGGGGGGTATTATATAATAATCTTATAAAATAAAGTGCAATGATACGACACATAAAGAGAGGATAAGATTATGAAAAGAAAATATGTAAAATGTTTAATAGTAATTGTAGTAGTAATAATTGGAGGATTATTTATATATCAAAATATAAGTAAAGAAAATAAACCATTACCTGAAGTAAAGTTAAAAGAAATAATAAATAAAAATAAATCATTTGCTATAATGGTTCAAGAACAAAGTGAAACTGATAAATACCAAGAATATAGTAGTAATACATGGCCTGGAGATGATTATAAGTTCAAAGAAGCTAAATGTATTGATAATAGTGGTGATGAAGTAAAAGACGCAGTAACATATGAAAATGATAAAATAACATTAACTACAAATAAGACAGTATATTGTACAGTATATTTTGACAAATCAATAATAGGAAAGTTAAGAGAAAATGAAGAATTAGCCAATAAAGATAATTTAAGTAAAGATAAACAAGGTGGAATGTATAGATATCAAGGAACAGATGATGTTCATAATTGGATATGTTTTGGAACTATTGATAATTGTGGAACAAATGATGATAACATAGATAAATATATGTATAGAATAATAGGAATAACTCCAGAAGGACAATTATATTTATTAAAAGAAACATTTTTGAAAGAAGAGAGTACAATTGGTTTTGCTTATAACGACACATATACAATTAAACCCAACGAAGTCTTTTCTTGTCCTAATAATATTTGTCCAGAATGGAATAATAGTTTACTTTATAAAAGAATAAATGGAATAAGTAATGGGAATACTAAAGGTAGTGGTATTTACCTTAATAAATCTGATACAGATATATTTGTTGATAGCAAGGAATATGATTATCTGAAATCAGGAGATGAAAATGGTACAAATGATAAAATAGGAAATGAATGGTATCAATTAATAGCTGATCATAACTGGATGTATGGAGATACAATAGTAAGATATTATAATGGAGATAAAATGTATAATATTGAAAAAGGAATATCTTCCACGGAACATTATGTCGGTACATATGAAAATATATCAAAAGTCCCATATACATGGAGTACAGAAAAAAGTATTAATGCCAAAATAGGTTTATTGTATTTATATGATTATATGTTTGCATATTATGATGGAAATAGTACAATTACAAGAGGAAACCCTGGGGATGCTACTAATGTTGCTAACTCTTGGATATTTTTTAGAAAAGATAATTATAATAGTATCAATATTTATAATAATGATCCTTACGAATATTTAATAACTCAATTTGGTATACGTGATTATAATAATTATAGTTTTTATGCATATTCTGTTAGTAGTAGTGGATATGTTAATGACAATGCATTAGGAGGTTATACATACGCATGTGGTATAAGACCAGTTTTTTACTTAAATTCAAACGCAAAAATTGCTAATGGAGACGGAACAAAAGCAAATCCATATATACTAGATGTTCAAGAATAACTAGAGACTTATGTCTCTTTTTCTTTTTCGAAAACATATACTAGAAACATATTAATATTTATGTTATAATTTTTTATAGAATAGTAAGGAGTTACTTTATGGAGAATAGTACTAAAGAAAAAAAGTATTGGTATATGTCTTTAATAAATTTTTTTAAAAGTATTATTCTAGTAATCTTTTATATTTTTTATTATGCTTTAATAGGAGTTAAAGCATGTACTTATGGTTTAGTAGTAGATTTATATAATAATATAAGTTGGTATTTTGGTAAGGGTTATAGAAGAACTAAAGAAGCAAATAATATTTTAAATTATCAAGAAAAAAAGCCGAAGAAAAAAGAAAAAGTATACAATTATAGTGCTAAAACTTTAGCTAAATTAGAGGAAGATTATAAAGAATTAGTTAGAGATTTACAAACAACTGGTGCTACTCGTAGTAAAGACTTAAATGCTTATTATTTTAAAGTAAGAGATAGACAAGGTAAGATAATTACTGGTACTATGAATGGATTTTCTAAACTTGATATTAATGCCTTTTTAATGAATGAAGGATATACTGTTTATAGTATTAAAACTAGTCCTTTAATAAACTTTTTATATAAAGATTCATCTCTTGCTAACCCAAAACTTAAGACTAAAGAATTAATATTTTGGTTAACTCAATTATCAACTTATTTAAAAGCTGGTATAACTTTAAATGATGCTGTTAAAATATTATTAAAACAAACTAAAAATAAAAGTAGAAAAAGAATATTACAAGCATTATCATTTGAACTTACTTTAGGATCTTCTTTTTCATCTGCTTTAGAAAAACAAGGCGGCATGTTTCCAGCTCTTTTAATAAATATGATTAAGGCTGCTGAAGCTAGTGGTACATTAATTGAGACTTTAGAGGATATGTCTAATTATTATACTGAAGTAGATGAGACAAAGAAACAAATGAGAAGTGCAATGACTTATCCTATTATTATTAGTGTTTTTGCTGTTGTAGTTGTTACTTTTATTTTAATATTTATTATTCCAAGATTTGTTGATATATATAAAAAGAATGATTTAGAGTTAAATGGTTTAACTGCTTTTGTTATTAATGCAAGTAATTTCTTAAAAAATAATATATTTATAATTATATTAGTATTAATGTTATTAGTAATATTCTTTATATTTGCTTATAAAAATATTAAATCATTTAGAAGAAGTGTGCAAACATTCTGTATGCATATACCAGTAGTTAAAGATATAATTATATATAATGAACTAGCAATATTTACTAAAACATTTGCATCTCTTTTAAGAAATAATGTTTTTATTACGGAAAGTATTGATATTTTAAGTAAAATTACTAATAATGAAATATATAAAGGTATTTTGTTTAGAACAATAAATAATATAGTTAAAGGAGATAAAATAAGTGAAGCATTTAAAGACCATTGGGCAGTTCCTGAAGTTGCTTATTTTATGATAGTAACCGGGGAATCAACTGGTGAACTTGATGTAATGATGCAAAAGGTAAGTGATTATTATCAAGGATTACATCGTAATGTTGTTAACAATTTAAAAGCTTTTATTGAACCAATTTTAATTAGTTTATTAGCTTTTGTTGTTGGTGGTATAATAATAGCAGTAGTTGTGCCGATGTTTGGTATGTATGAACAAGTAATGTAGGTGGGTTTATGAGTATTTTAATGTTTATTATAGGAGCTATATTAGGATCATTTTATTTAGTCGTAGGAACAAGACTTCCTTTAAAAGAAAATATTATTACTGGTAGAAGTAGATGTGATAATTGTCATAAAACTTTAAAATGGTATGAATTAATACCAATTATTTCTTATTTAATTCAAGGTGGTAAATGTCGTCATTGTCATAAACCTATTAAAATTGAACATTTAATAATAGAAATAGTAACAGGTTTACTTTTCTTATTTGGTTATTTATATTTTGGCATGACTATTAAATTAGGCATATTTTTAGTTATAATATCTCTTGCTTTAATTATTTTTATTAGTGATTTTAAATATATGATTATTTTAGATTCACCCCTTATAATTAGTACTATTTTATTAATTATTTTAAAATACTTTGAAATTGGTTTAAAAAACACTTTATTTGCTTGTTTATATGGTATAGCATTATTTGTTTTTATGTATTTAGTTAAACTACTTGGTGATAAACTTTTTAAAAGAGAATCATTAGGTGGTGGCGATATTAAATTATGTTTTATTATAGGACTTACTTTAGGATATTATGGTATTGGTCTTAGAATGGGCTTAATATGTATTATCTTTTCTGCTTTTTTAGCCTTACCTTATGCTATAGCATCAGTTTATTTAAAGAAAAAAAATGAACTGCCATATGGTCCATTTTTAATATTTTCTCTAGTAATAATATTTATTTTCTTAAAGAAATTTTATAATTTACTTATATTCTTTTCTCTTAATTAATAAAATATACTACAATACCTGCTACTGCACTTGCTACCATTAAAAGCAACATTAACCAGACTAGAATTTTTCTAGTTTTTTTATTCATTTAATAATCCCACCTTCAATATTTAAAATATATCATACTTTTGGTATTTTTAAAAGAGCTTTCGCATAACATTTAGGGGAGATGAATATGCAAAAATTTATAAATGATCATAAAAATTATTTATTATTTGCAGTAATCGTTATCGGTTTAGGTATTTTAATTGGTATTTTATATTATCAATTTTTAGATGAAAATAGTAAAAATAATATAGTATTAACTATAACTAATTATAATAATTTTAAATTTAATAATGTTTTAAAAGATTTAATTATTATGTCTCTTTTATTAGTATCTTCCTTTTTTATTATAGGTATTCCTTTAAGTATATTTTATTTATTTTATGAAAGTTTTTCTTTAGGATTTTTACTTAATACTTTTTTTGCTACTTTTAAAATAAAAGGAATTATTTATTTTCTATTATATTTTATTAGTAATAAATTAATTGTTTTATTATTAATGATCTTTTTTATTAAAAAGATTATTAATATTTCTCGCTATATAATTGGTTATCTTATTTATCGAAGAGATAGTACTATTAAAGATAAAATAATGATTAATTTTAAAAAATGTTTATATAGTATATTAATAATATTTATCATTAATATAATTTTATTTTTTATATCTCCTTATATTAATAATAAACTTGCTTTTCTTTTAAAATAAAATTTTATTTACATTTTTTAAAATTTAGCTTATAATACCAGGAAAAGGAAAGAGAAGTATGGTTAAATATTTAAAACCAATTAATAATATTTTAACAGAAATAAAAGAGTCTCCTGGTAAAGGTATTTTTCTAGTTGGCGAAGAAGGATCAGGTAAAACCGCTACTTTATTAGAATATGTTAAGCAAAATAAAAATACTACTAAACTAGTTATTGATGTTACTTTAATTTCTAATTATTCTTTAGAAGTTTATGGTAATATAGCTAAACTTTTTCAAGTAAGTAATGTTATTTTAAAAATGCTTTTATATATTAAAGATACAGATATAGATAATTATATTGAGCATTTTATTTTCTTTAATGCTAGAATATCTAATATTCAAAAAGATATTGTGACAATGTATAGTTTAGGTAGATATAATATAGAAAAAACAAGTATTGATAAAACAACATTAAATCATCCTGAAATTTTATTAGAAGAATTTTTAAATAAAGCATTAAAGTATTTAAATTATCAAGATATAACAATTATTTTAGATAATTTTGATGTTGAAAAACCTTTTATGCGTTTATATCAAACCTATATGTATGAATTGTTAAAAAATTATTTACGAGTAATTGCGACAATTTCTGATCCACAAGTTATAAATAATTGGGAGAAATTAAATAAATTATCTCAAAATAATGATTTAATTATGATGAATTATAATCGTGATGTAAATATTGTTAAAATAATTTTAGATAATTCTATAGTTCAAGAGCAAAATAAAAAAGTAATTTCTAAAAAGGTTAGTTTTATGTTTAGAGATGATACTATAAAAGAATTAATAAATAAAACAAATGGTAATCTATTTGTTATGAAAGCTGTTGTAAATGAATTTTTTCAAAATATAACAGAAATAAACCCATTAGATTATGATTACTATTTATTAGGACTAGTTGATAAGTTATTAGGAGTAAATAGTATATTAATAGATAGACATAAAGTAAGAAAATTGTATTTATAAACAAAAAAGCACATATGTGCTTTTTTGTTTGAAAAAAATTTTCAAAAATTCTTGACTCTCGGGGGGGGTATTATATAATAATCTTATAAAATAAAGTGCAATGATACGACATATAAAGAGAGGATA
>CANRGA010000007.1 GCA_947630055.1 uncultured Bacilli bacterium | reverse complement strand
CACATATAACGATGACAAACTCTCTCTTGTGGACATTCTTGAATTGGTGGACACATCATAGTTTGACTTTGCATAGGCATCTCTTGACAACAACCTGTATCCATACCCATATTCATTGTACCATCAAAACTTGCTTCTTTAGTAAACTCAAATTTATTTTGTTCCATAAAAATATTCCTTTCTAATGTATTTTATGAAACATTTATTAAAGTGTCTGGGACATATTAATTCTTAGTACATACGCCAGGACTAAATTGTCTAACTGGAGTTGTTTCATCAATTTTTTTGAAAGTATAATTGTGAGCTTTTAAATATTCAATTACGCTAGATAATGCTTCCATTGTATTCTTCTTAATATCATGCATTAAAATAATGTAATTACCACTACCTTTAACATATTTTTTAATTGAATCAACTATGTCATTAACAGAATTGTTCTTACAAGTATCACAACTATCAACATGCCAATCAAAATATGTATAACCTTTTTCAGTCATTAAATTAGATAAAGTTTCCATCATATTATTAATATCGTTATATTTACAATTAGCAGTATTTGACGTACCACCAGGAAAACGGAAATATTTTGGATGTACTCCAGTTTGTTCATAAACAATTTGTTCCATTTTACTAAAATCATTCCAATATGTATCTACACTAGTATAAACAGACCATTTATGAGAATACGTATGAATTCCAACCGTATGGCCTCGATCGTATTCTTGTTTAATCATATTTATATATTTTTGACTACCAAATTGATTTGTTACAAAAAAGGTTGCTTTTATGTTATATTTATCTAATATATCTAAAATTTCATCTGTATAAGCTCCAGGGCCATCATCAAAAGTTAAATAAATTGTACCATTCCCTTCAATTATCTCTTCTGAAACTACTACCTTACGAGTTTTAGTAGTTTTATTACCATTATTATCTTCCACTGTATAAACAACTTCATAACTACCAACTTCATTTGCATTTACTTTATTATCTATTTTTATTTTATTAGTTAAATCTCCATCACATGAGTCATTAGCAGTAGCACCAGCATCAACATATGTATCACCTTTTTTTAAATTAATTGTACTATTACCTTTTAATTTTATTACTGGTTTTTCATCATCAATATATTTTAAATCTTCTTCTAATTCTGTAGTATTTCCTGCGGCATCACTAACAGTAAAAATTATTTTTTCACCATTAACTTGATATTTTAACTTATCTTTTAAATTTCCATCATAATTATCAATTATTTCGGCATCTATATCAAAAGTTTCGTTATTTCGACAAGCACTTATTTTATTAATCTTAATTGTAGGTTTGGTTTTATCAACAATTTGAATTTCTCTAGTTACCAATTTACTTTGACCATTGTCTTTGGCCTCATAAGTTATTTTATAGGTACCAACTTTATTTGAATCAACCTCTCCTGTAGTTTTAACATTAATATCTTTTTTGGTAAACAAATTGCTAACATAAGCATTAGCGCCTTTATCTTGGTATTTTGTTCCAACTTCTAATACTATTTTTTTGTCACCCTTTACTTCGATATCTATACGAGGAACCATCATAATCATTATTGGTAATATCAAAAGAATTGCAAACGTGGCAAAAAAAGCAACCGTTATATTTTTATATTTTCTACTTCGCAAAACTACCACCATACTTCTTATAAAAATTATATCATAAAAAAAGCCAAATGGCTTAAAATTTTTATTTACTTTTAAATAAAATTGATTTTACATTGTAATAATATTGGCAACCACTTACAATAGATAAAATTGTAGCGATTAAAACTAGAATGTTACCTAAACGCAAATTAAGCAATGAAAAAGGTAAATTATTAAATAAAACTAAAGTAAGACCTATCATCATGCACATCGTTTTTGCTTTCCCAAGGAAACTTGCAGCTACCACTTTGCCATGTTCACCACTTATCATTTTACATGAATCCACAACAATATCTCTAGTAATAATAATTACTGGTACTATAACAGGGATAAATCTATCATATGCTAAAATAATAAGTAATCCATTTACTAATATTTTATCAGCAATGGCATCGGCAACTTTGCCAAAATCTGTTACCATATTTCGACTTCTTGCTAAGTAGCCATCAATAAAATCTGTTAAAGAGGCTACTATAAAAAGAATTCCTGCTAAAACATATTTTAAATTTAATAACTCGCCATTAAACAAATAAGTTGGAAATTCAATTCCTAAATCATACCAAGGAATTAATAACAAAACTAGCATCATTACAGCAAGAAATATTCTTGTTATTGTAATTTTATTAGGTAAATTCATTTACTTCACTACTTTCTATAACTAATTACATATGCACTTTTTTTGTCTACTGTTATTTGATTAACTGACCAAAATATTGCCAAAATCACCAAAATTAAAATCATAAGATAAATTGCAATGTATAATCCTTTTTGATTTTTCGGCTTTAATTGCGTATATGGTGAAGCAACTTTTTCTTCAGTTTCTTTCATATTTAATTCAAGTGTTTTTTCAATTTCTTTAACAGGAATTTTTGAAGTATATTCAAATAAGTACTCATTAAATTCTTCCAATATTTTATCAGAATCTAAGCCTAAATATTTAGCATAATTGAAAAGATAATCTTTAAGTAAAAAAATATCTTTAAATGCTCCTATTTTACCATCTTCAATGTTAACTAGAGCAAGTTCTTCAATTTCTAGATCCTTACTTACTTCTTGTAAACTAATTCCTGCTTCTTCTCTTGTTTCCTTTAAGAGTTCAGCAATTTCTTCCAAATTATTTCACTCCTTAAAATAAAAATAATATTAATAAGCCATGTTCTGTACTCAAAACTTGAGTGACAAATATTTATCTATGCTTATGCATTTGTATATTGGTTCAATTCCCTTATACAACTCCCCTACCAAAATTTGGGTTTCTCACTCGTGGGGTTTACCTCGTTTCATTTATTTGTTACCAAATAACTCGTTTCTGTGGCACTTTATGCTTACTTATATCTATAAGATATGTTTAGCGCCGTTAGTAATTTACTACCTTAGGTTATTTTTTCCCTAAGCACGAACACTACAACCATCGCAGGTTGTGTGAGCATGGACTTTCCTCTACATTACTAAATAATGCAGCATTTGCCTAAATATTATTCTTCTTTACCAAATACTACTTTCTCTAGTTGACTTATTCTTTTTAGTAAATCAACATTAGTTAAAGTACGCGTATTATTTTCAGAATTTTTACTTACTTCTAATTGTTCATTTAAAGAACGGATTTCTTTTTTTAACTTACTATTATCTTCAGTTAAATCTTTTAAATCCTTCTCTAATTTTTTTATGATAGAATTGTATTCTGTATAATCGCGAATCACCATATCAAGAAATTTATCTACTTCCTGTGGCCTATATCCCCTGGCATCAATTTTAAATTCTTTCTCTAAAATATCTTGCGTAGTTAAATATATTCGATCGCTATACACTATACCACCTTCTAACAATGAAAATTATAAACGATATATGCTTTTCTTGTCAAGTTCTTTGAGATTAATTGTATCAACCCAAATATTGGCATATTCTACCTTTTTTAGTAATTCATTAATTACAAAATCAACTCGCATTTTTTCATCACCTAACCTTATCATACCTGTTTTTTTCGAAAAATAAAGAGCTTCGACAATTGTTGTCAAAATATTACAGAAAAAAATAAAAAAGCACATTGAAATTAATGTACTTCTTAAATCAAATGGTCGGGAAGACAGGATTTGAACCTGCAACATCTACATCCCAAATGTAGCGCTCTGCCAAGTTGAGCCACTTCCCGATATGGTGCACCCAAAGGGAGTCGAACCCCTAACCTTTAGATCCGTAGTCTAACGCTCTATCCAATTGCGCTATGGGTGCAAATCCCTTAATTGCACTAACATTATATTACAATGAATTCAAAAAATCAACTAAATTTCATATTTTTCTTAGTATTAGACTACTTTTTGCAAATTACAACTAGTATTTGACTTCATAAAATAGTTTGGGAATGTTTTCCTTACGAATTCGAAAAGCTACACCATGAGTATCTAAATTAGGATTACCAAGTATATTTACACTATCTTTAATATAAAAAGTTATCATAATTTTGCCGCTTTCAATTAATTTTAAAAATTCAAAAAATCCTCGTAACTTGTATATTCTCATTCTAAAATATTTATAATAAAGAACTTTATCATAGGTGTATGGATAACCTTCAATTATTGCTAGTGTTTGCAACTTTTGTTTTAACTTATGCTCCAAAACATCAAAATCCCAATAACATACATCTTCAATATACTCACCATTCGAAAAAACTTGCATTATTACTCGTGTTTGATAATAATCTACTTTTAATCTAAACTCATGGCCATAAAATTCTTTCGAAAAATCAGCAAAGACACTACGAGAAAAGACCATCTTAGCATTGATATCACCATTACAATGATAACCATATTTTTCAAAAATGTATCGCGTTGCTGACTCGCCATTTCGCATTGGCGCACAATTAAACAATGTTATCGGCGATCTTGTATAACCTAATCTGCATTTTAATTCAATACTTCTAAAATCAGGTTTACATTCTTGGTCTTCTTCTTTTCCCAAAAGTGTTTCAAAAGTATAACCTATACCAGATGTTCCCATGCGAAGTGATTTAACTAAACCCATATCTTTTATTCTTTTAAATTCTTGCTTTAATAATTCAATATCATTTTTCAACACCAAAAGCCTCCTGGCAATAGTTATAACACAAGGTGTATGTCAAATTGTGTCGAATATTTTTGATGTGTTAACAAAATGTAAAAACAATTTAAATATATGTTCAAAAATAGTTATTGAGTCTTATAATTAAAATAGAAGAGCAATGTAAAAACGGGAAGTAATATTTAAATGTTTCGCAAAATTAAAGAATAAAAAGTTTAAATATAATTAAAAACTGCTCTTTGGTGGATTGTCATCTTTTTATAGATGACTTTTTTAATTGAAGGGGCTAAATTTATAAAAAAAATCTCATATTACTGAGATTAATTTACTACTTTGGTGTCTCGTTGGAGATTTGAACTCCAGACCCTTCGATTAAAAGTCGAATGCTCTACCTACTGAGCTAACGAGACGAAATAAATGGCTGCCCCGGCTGGGTTCGAACCAACGGAATGTCAGAGTCAAAGTCTGATGCCTTACCACTTGGCTACGGGGCAATTCTAATTTAAGAATGGTGGAGGGACATGGATTTGAACCATGGAACCCGAAAGAACAGATTTACAGTCTGCCGCGTTTGACCACTTCGCTATCCCTCCAAAAATGGTGCCGACAGAGGGAATCGAACCCCCAACCTACTGATTACAAGTCAGTTGCGCTACCAATTACGCTATGTCGGCATATACCAGTCGGCACAAAAAAAATTAAATGGTGGGCGATATAGGACTCGAACCTATGACATCCTGCTTGTAAGGCAAGCACTCTAACCAACTGAGCTAATCGCCCATTTAATCATATGTTTTGAATATAATTTCAGAACAATTAAGATTATACTATACAAAAGTCATTTATGCAATAATTTTTTTTCATTTTTAAAAAAATTGACATTTTTTGGGTAGCGAATGGTAATCTCGTGGCAGTTATCACCTTATCTCAAAATTAAAAATATTTCACATAAGATCTATCAATAATCATTTATTATTGTCAAGTTTAGTCAAATTATGTTAAGATTATTTCAATGAAACTTTTCCAAACGAAAGGTTTTTATATGCAACAAAATTATAAAGTAGGAAAATTTCAACTCGATGATCATCAGATGCAACTTCTTTTAAATGACACTAATTCCATTGTTATTGCCGGAGCTGGTTCAGGTAAAACATTAACTATAACTGGCAAAGTAAATTATTTATTAGAGGAAAAAATTGTTAAGCCAGAAGAAATTTTAATCATATCATTCACTAATGCTTCCGTAAATGATATAAAAGCAAAAATTACTGAAAATGTTTACATTTTTACTTTTCATAAACTGGCGATGTTTATTTTAGAAAAATTAAATTATAATTATCAAATTTGTCCCGAAAGTATTCTCTACTACACTATTGAAGAAGCAATAAACACTTGCAGTAATATCGAACAAAAAATAATCAAAAAATTTTTGAATTATAATGCTAGTTTTACCAATTTTTTAAAATCACAAGAATTTACTAGTTTTTGCAAATTAATTGCCACTTTTATAAATTTATGGAAAACAAATAACCTTCAATTTGATGACATTCCTCTAAATAAATATACCAAACTTGAAAGAAAAATTCTTCTATTCATATTTCAAATATATCAAAAATACATTATGGAAAAAAATAGTATGCAAAAATTAGATTTTGATGATTTAATTTTAATTGCTACGCAAAATGTTAAAAATATAAGTTTACCCTTTAAATACATAATCATTGATGAGTTTCAAGATACCTCACTAATAAGACTTAATTTAATTAAAGAAATATTTAAATGCACCTCATCTAAAGTAATTGTTGTCGGCGATGACTGGCAATCTATTTATCGTTTCAGTGGGTGTGATTTAAATTTATTTATCAATTTCCCACAATTTTTTCCAAATGTTAACACTATAAAATTGTGCAATACCTATCGCAATAGTCAGGAACTTATTAATGTTGCAGCTACTTTCATCGAGAAAAATCCCAGACAAATAACAAAAGATTTAGTTTCAAATAAACACTCTGAAATGCCATTTATTTTTGTACCCTACTCTAATAAAAAAGAGACTTTTAAAATTTTAATAATCCATCTATTAAATATAAGCAATGATATTATGATTTTAACTAGAAATAACAAAGATATTTATGATTATCTTGATAGTGATTTTAAACTTGAAAATAACCTTATAACTTATCAAGATAAAACTTTAAAATTTTATACTGTCCATAAATCAAAAGGCTTAGAAGCCGAATATGTAGTTGTTCTTAATTGCAATGACGAAACATTAGGTTTTCCTAACAAAATCGAAAATAATCCTTTAATTCAAAAATTATATAGTAACAATGAAATAAAATTTGCTGAAGAAAGAAGACTTTTCTATGTTGCCATTACTAGATGCAAAGAAAAGACATACTTAATGTATGCCAAAGATAATCCATCACCATTTATTATCGAAATTAGAAAAATTATTAGAAAAACTATGAAGCATATATCCTATTTTAAATAATTGTAATAAGCAAATCACCATCTTGCGTAGATAATTCTATCTTACCTTCACTTTCTAATTTAGTTAGAATACTTTTAATTGTTGTACCTACCACATATAATTGCATCATATTTAAATTAATATGATATAAACCTGCCAATTTATTAAGTAAATCTGTATATTTAATACTTGTTTCTATTAAACTTAACACATTATTTTCTATTTCTAACATATTATTATAATTGGCATCTATTGTACTTTGAATATCACTTTCTATTTCACCATGACTTGGTACATAGTAATTATAACTAGTTGTCTTTAAAAAATTTAAGGTATCTAAAAATTTAACAACATCAAAAGTATATTGAATTGCATATTTATTTAAAATTTTGCTACTAGTATATGCATCACCACCAAAACATACACTATCACTTGTTACAATGCCAATTAATCCTTTAGCATGTCCTTCTAAATTAATAACTTTTATTCCCTCTATATCTATATTATCAATATTTTCACAAACACTTGGTTTAGCAAGTAAAAGATGAGTATGTAAATCTTTAGGAGGCACACTTCCATACAATAAAGATGGTTCGAGCATTGGCTCATTAATAAAATAACTTTCAATTAAACTAGCAAAAATACGACAATTATATTTATCTTGTAAATATTTATTACCACCAATATGATCAGCATGACTATGAGTATTTATAATATATTGTAAATGCCAATTATGCTCTTCTAAAATTTTCGCGATAATTTTGGCAGAATCTTTTGAATTGCCTGTATCAATTAAACATACATTATTATTAGTAAGCACATATATTCCCACATTAACTGGGCTTTTTATTACATAAGTTTTTTCACCTAATTTAACTAGTTCATTCATATTTATCACCTAAAACATTATATCATGAAAGGAATTCTATGGAAAAGATTACTTCTCTCTTTATTAATTATTTTCATATTAAAAACATTTATATTATCAATATTATTTATTCATTGCTCTTTTTTCTTATCTTAAAAATTTTTCGATATATTTTTGATTGTATTAATTTAAGGTTTAACAAAGATGAAAAAAACTTATATATAACAACTAGAAGAAACAAAACTGTTTTAAGAATTATCTATTTCTTTATTATCTTCTTTATTTGGAAAGAAGAAATAAGAGATATTATAACTTTTATTAGTTTTGTATCAGCAGCAATAACTCTTGCCATTAGAGATATTATTTACAATTATTTTTGTGGTATTTATATAAAATTTATAAAGCCGATTAAAATTGAAGACCGCATTCAAGTTGGTAACATTATTGGGGATGTCATTAATACTCGTTCTCTTTTCTTTGAAATACTAGAAGTAAATCCTAATACTAATCAAAGTACTGGTAAAATTATTTATGTTCCAAATTCCCAAATATTTAGTGAAACAATTAAAAATTATAATACTGCTTTTAAATATATTTGGCATGAACTCGAAATAAATATTACAATAGATTCTAATGTAGATTTAGCCAAAGAAATAATTTTAAATATTTTAAATTCCAACGAAACAATAAATGAAATTCCGAAAAAAATGCAACGAGAAATCAAAAAATCACATGCTGAATATCGTATTTATTTTAATAAACTTACTCCCATTGTCTATACATCTATAAATGATAACAAAATTGTTTTATCAGCTAGATTTTTAATGCATCCGAAAAAAATTAGAATAGTCGAAAGTGAAATATATGAAAAATTAATTAGCGAATTTAAAAAGAATAATATTAATTTTACTTAAATATTATTCTTTATCTTTATCTTTATCGCTATCTTTTGTTAAGAAATTTTTTAATCCTTCTAAACTAAACATTATTAAGCCACCAATTATAAAATAGAATGGACTAAATGTTTTGAATGTTAAGAATTTAAGTGGAACATCTAGCGTTGTTGGACCCATTATAATTGAATAAATTGACGCCACCATCATACCCAGAATAGCATATATAGTAGCACTTCTATGTTTATCTAAACATTTACGTAGTAATTTAATAAAGTATAAAATACCAATGATTACCCCTAAGCCAAAGACAATTAAAATTGGTAAAACTGATAAATTAAAATGTAATAATTCCTTTATTTTACTAATTATGGGAATATAGATACCAAAGATAAGTAAAATTGTTGATCCTGAAACACCTGGTAAAACCATCGCAGATATCGCCATCATGGCAGCTAAGAATACATATAAAATTGTGGCTAAATTAAAGGCATCAATATTAAATGTACCACCAACTACTCTATTTAAATAAGTAATTATGATAACTAAGGCTGCTCCTAAAAGAGCAAATAAAATATTTTTATATTTACCTTTTAAACTATCCTTTTCATCTTTAATAACAATAGGAATAGCAAAAACAATAAAACCAATAAATAAGGAACTCATTTCATATATATGTTTATCAAATACACTGGCTAAGAATAAAACTGCAATTATAAAGCCAACAATCCAACCAATCGCAAGTTTAAGTAAGTATTTAATAGCTTTTTTCTTTTTTTCCCAATTACCTCTAAATAGATCATCAAGAGAGGTTATAAATTTATCATAAAATCCTAAGATAAAGGCTACTGTACCACCAGATACACCCGGCACACTATCAGCAAGAGCCATACAAAAACCATTAATAAAATTAACAACATATTCTTTTATTTTCTTCATATCCTACCTTCTAACTCTTCTTAATTATAACAAACAAAATTAGCATATACAACAAAAAATGACTAGAACTTAGCCATTTAATTTATTTAAATCATTTAATATTTCTCTAATAATTTGTAAACCAATAGATTTCTCTTCTGGCATTTTGGCTTCTTTTAATTTAATACCCCTACCAACTTTTTCATATAAACCATAATATACTTTTAATTTTTGATTTTCATCTAATTTTTTATCAGTATATACAATATAATCTTTATTAGTATTGTCATCATGATAAGTTGCTATTACTTCGCAAACTATCTCATTACCAAATTTATCCTTAGTAGTAAATTCTAATTTCTCCATAATTTTTCCTTTTAAATAATTATCGACTTAAATTTATCGTATCTTGATATTCAAAAGTATTTGTTTCATAATTATAATTTGCGTATTCTTTTATTTCAAAACCATCATTATTTTTTTGGTAAGAAATTTTTATGTTTTTATAACCATTATCTTCTAAATTATCAATTATTTCTGGTATTTGATGTGTTTCCATTCCCATTGATAATGTACCCCTTGAATCAGGATCTAAAGTATCAATTATTTTTGTTTTCAAACATATTTCCTTAGTATGATCTACATCTGCATCATACACCTCAATGCCAGAACAACCAACTAAAGTTAAACCTAGTATTGTAGCAAGTGAATATTTAATAATTTTCCCTCTTCTAATATCTTCTGCTGGTATTTCATCATTATACATAAAAAATTCCCCCTCTAAATGCACTTGAATGCTTGATATTATAGCAAAATTAAAAAATTTGTCAAATTAAAAGACTCTATTCTGAGCCTTTTTCATAAATTTAATATCCTTTATTTTTATAATATTCGTATAATTCTTTAAAACGATTAAAATGAACAACTTCTCTTTGTCTTAAGAATAAAAGTGGGGCTAAAACATCTTCATCATCTGTTAAATCAATTAAATTTTCATATACTGCTCTCGCCTTTTGCTCTGCAGCCATATCTTCCATTAAATCGGCAATTGGATCAGCTGTTACAGCAAAATACATTGAACTAAATGGAACACCTGATGCATCTACAGGATAAATACCTTTATTATGATCTGCATAATATGAACCAAGTCCAGCATCTTCTAATTCTTTAACAGTAGCATTTTTGGTAAGTTGGTGAACCATTGTGCAGATCATTTCACAATGACCAAGCTCTTCTGTACTTATATCATTAAGTAAGGCTTTACCTTTATCATCGGGCATTGTAAACTTTTGACTAAAATAACGCATTGCTGCAGCAAGTTCACCATTCGCACCACCAAATTGAGTTAATAAGTATTTAGCCATTCTTAAATCTTTTTTCTTAATATTTATTGGATAGTTAGTGTGTTTTGTATATTTAAACATACATATTACCTCCTAAATCATCCCATGGCCAAGGGCTTTCAATCCAATCAAATTTATCACCCTTAACTTTATTTAATGTAAGTGGTCCATAACTATCCATATATTCTTTTTTAGCTTGTTTTTCTTCTTTAACTAATTCTTCAAATAAACGAACAACTTTAGTATCATCTGGATGTAAATCTAAATAAAGATTTAAGTCATTAATGGCAAATGAAAATTGCATTACATTAAATAATTTGGCTTCTCTATCACTTTGAGGACGAATATTGATATAAGTTAAATTTTTGTATGGTTTATATTCATTTTTAAACATATTACCTCTTAAGAAACCTTCTTTAGCTGGTAATATATTTGGTGTATTCATATCAATTTTATTATTAGTAAGATTAGCTAAATCTAAAAATGTAAAATCCAAATTAACATCGTTATTATCAAATAACATAAAAAAATTACCTCCTACATTAGTGTATGAGATAATTATTTAGCCTTTTATGATTTTTGCCTATTTACCAGCATCAAATTCGTATAATTCTAATAAGTTTTCTAAGTCACTTGCTGATAAAATAGTATTGTTTGTTCCATCTAATATATCTTTTTCTACAATTTTACCTTCATTTACATAGATTATTGCTGGTATTTTAGCAATTTCTACATCTAAAGCAGTATTAACTTTGTCTAAATATCCTTCTTCTTCTTTTAATTTTGTCAAATCAACATAATAAAACACATCATTTAAATTATATTTATCAATTACTGATTTTAATTTTTTTTCTAAATTATAAATTTTTTCATCACCATGATAACTTAAATAAATAAAATATGAAGAAGGTGCTTCTTGTCTAATTAAATTTAATGATTCTAAATCATCCACATTATTTTGAATGGTATTAGAAGTTATTAAATAACTTTGCATTAATTTTTCTTCTTGTTTTACATCATGCCACTTTAAAACATATAATACCAATAAAACGCAACCAACTAAAATTAATAGTGCATAAAAATAGTTAACTGGTTCTATCTTTTTCTTTTTTGTTTTTCTAGGACTCATATTATCAATCCTTCCCTATTTATTTTATCATAATAAAAGCTCTTTTGTAAACTAACATTATTATTATTAATTATATTTATGTCAAGTAAGAAAAATGAAGAATTATTCTTCTTCATTTTCACTCTTTACTAATACCTCTCTTGGTTTAGAACCATTTTGTGGTCCAACTATACCTCTTGCTTCTAATAAGTCAATCATACGCGCTGCTCTATTAAATCCAAATCTAAATTTTCTTTGAATTAATGAAGCGCTTATTTTTCCAGTTTGCATCGCAAATTCCACAATTTCATTATACATTGGATCATCATAATCATCATCACCATTACCACTGCCAGAAGATGAATTACTAGAGGCTGCAACTGTCATATCTTCATATGATACTTTTAGTTGCTTAGAACAATAATTGATTAATTTATTAATTTCTTCATCAGAGATAAAACAACCTTGAATACGCATTGGTGTATTTTCACCCATCGGTAAGTATAACATATCACCTTTACCAAGTAATTTTTCTGCTCCACTCATATCAAGAGCTGTTCTAGAATCGATTTGGCTTGCAACCGCAAAACAAATTCTTGATGGAATGTTTGCTTTAACTACCCCAGTAATAACATCAGTTGATGGTCTTTGCGTTGCCACAATTAAATGAATACCAGCAGCTCTTGCCATTTGAGTAATACGCATAATAGAATCTTCTACTTCTTTAGATGCTACTAACATTAAATCAGCAAGTTCATCAATAATTACTACCCAAAAAGGCATTTTAGGAAGTGGTGATTCCGGATGCTTACGATTTTCTTTTTCAATTTTTTCGTTATATTCGCTAATCTTTTTAACTCCATTTTCAGCAAAAGTATCATATCTTTTTTCCATTTCTCTAACAACATTTTGTAACATTATAGAGGCTTTTTTGGGATCACTTACAACTGGACAATACAAATGTGGTGTACCATTATAATTAGTTAATTCAACCTTTTTGGGATCAACCATAATTAATTTAACATCATTTGGATTATAATTCATTAAAATAGAACAAATAATAGAGTTAATACAAACTGATTTACCACTACCAGTAGAACCAGCTACTAAAAGGTGAGGCATCTTGGCCATATCAGCCACAATTGGTTTACCCATTAAGTTCTTACCTAAAGTAATCATAATATCATATTTATTACGCATATTTAAATTGGCTTCTAATATTTCTCTAAATGGTACAGCACTAATACTTTCATTAGGTATTTCAATTCCTATAGTACTTTTGCCAGGAATCGGTGCTTCAATTCTGACATCTTTTGCAGCCAAAGCTAAGGCAATTTCTTTATTAATAGATAAAATTCTACTTACTTTTGTACCTGCAGGTACAACTACTTCATATTGTGTAACCGCAGGACCTACATGAATATCCACAACTTTACCAGTAATTTGGAAATCTTTTAAAACATTTTCTAAAATATCTTTATTTTTTAAAGTATAAGCATCATTATTACTTTTTTTTGTAGCTTTAACTTCATTTAAAATACTTAAAGGTGGTAATTTATATTTACCAACAATTACTTGTTCTTCTGCTTCTTCTTCCACTACTACTGGTTCAACAGGTATTACTTCTTTTGCCTCAGTCATTTTATTTTTTACATCAGCAAGTGAAGTTATAACTATTTTATCGTTTTTCTTTTCTTGAGCAGGTATTTCTTTTACAACTTCTTCACTAACATCAGCTAAAGTTGGCTCATTATTTTCTTCATCGTAATCTTCGTCGCTTAAAGCTTTATTATTTTTAACAAAATTTCTTATCTTATCTAATAATTCACTCATTGTTAAATCAAGAAGTAAAACTGCACCAACAATACCAGCAATTACTAAAACAATTATGGTACCAGTTCTCGCAAATAAGAAATAAAGAACACTAATGAAAACTGCACCAATTATACCACCACCAATGGCAATTGTTGTATTACCAGTATCTAAAACTGAATTAGCCATATTAATAGTATGAATTCGATCCATAAATTGATCAAAAGTTATTTTAATAATATCAACAGGATTTTCAATTTTATTTAAGAAAGTAAAATGACTAGCCACTAAAATAACAATCATAATTAAATAAAATCCAATTAAACGAGATGAGAAAAATTTTGGCATTTTTCTTTTAAATACCATAAATAATCCTACTAATAAAAGATATATATCAAAAACTATCCACCATGAGCCAAGTAAAAACATTCCAAATTCTTTAATTAAAGTTCCTACATAACCAAAGCCAAAACCAATTATTCCAACAATTGCTAAAATTAAGCCAGTAAGTTCTATACTCATTCCTGGACTACTTGTTTCTTTTGATTTTTTTCGCTTTGCCATTATAATCACCATCTTAATTATAAACTAAATATCAAATTTTGACAATTAATTCTAGATTTTATATAATTATTTTTGATTTGAGGGATATTATGATTAATGTTGTTTTATTTGAACCAGAGATACCTACTAATACTGGAAATATTATGCGTACTTGCATTGCTACTAATACTCGCTTACATTTAATTAAACCACTAGGATTTAGTTTAGATGATAAATATGTAAAAAGAAGCGGTGTCAACTATATAGATAAGTGTAAATATACTGTCTATGAAAATATTGATGAATTTTTTGCTAAAAATGAAGGTGAATATTATTTTTTAACTAGATATGGCCATAAACCACACACTTCATTTGATTATAGTGATACATCTAAAAATATTTATTTCTTTTTCGGTAAAGAATCAACCGGTATTCCACCTAAAATATTAAAGCCCTACATTGATAGATGTTTAAGAATACCAATGACAAGTGATGTTAGAGCTTTAAACTTATCTAATACAGTTGCCATTGTTGTATATGAGGCTTTAAGACAACAAGGATATCCTAATCTTTTATTTGACGAACCACACAAATCCAAAAACTTTATTGAAGAAAGTGAATAATTTTCTTCAATTTTTTATACATTTTAATAAGCTATTAATAACTAATTTATCTTCCAATTTATTGATAGAAAATGTTTTACTACCTATATGATTTAATGATGTACCACAATGATATATTATCTTTTTATCTATTATTATATATCTATCATGAAATGTATTATTATATATTACTTTTAAATTATTATATTGCTTATTATATTTCTCTATATCTATTTCTTTTAATAAACATTTTTCTTTACATATTATGGTTGTATTCACATTAACATTTCTTATCATATCTAACATACTTTTATCTGCATAATTATCTACTATTATTAATTCTTTTTTTGCTTCTTTTATTATATCTAATATCTTAGAGTATGCATCGTATATCTGCCCATTAAAATATATTTCATTACTTTTTCTTTTCTCTTCAAATTTATTAAATGATTCTTGTAATAATTTGATATCTTCATCATGTTTAATTACTAAATTGTTAATATATTTTTGCTCAATTAATTCATTAGAAATATATTTATGCATAATAACAAATGCATCCATTATTGCTAAACTTACTTTAGATGCTACTTTAGTTCTTAATACAGTAGCCAACATTGCCACACCTTGTTCAGTAAATGCATATGGTAAATATTTAGAATATTGCCCCTGCTTTAATTCTAAGGTTTCATTTTGAAACCTTAGAATTCTCAATTCATCTTCATTTAATTGAAAATAATACCTATCTGGAAACTTATCAATATTTCTTTTTACGGCCAAATTAATAGATTTAGTACCATTTTTGCATTCATAAAGTATAGCTAAATCACTATCCAACATTACTTGTTTACCTCTGATTTCATAAATCATATTGGTTATATTTTTGTTATTTACAGTTAAACTATTCATACCAATTCCCCCTATCTAGTTTAATTGTAAATTAACTATACTACTACGAACATATATTTGTCAAGTGTTATTTTTTGAGTTTTTTCTTTATTTTAAAAAACTAACATTTCACCATTAGTAAAAACAACAAGATATGCATCATTATTATAATAAATTTTATTAACTTTATTATCTTTTACTAATTTATTTTTAATTGCATCATAGATATAATTATCTTGAGTTAAAATCATATATTCGTTATAAATATCTTTAAATTTATAATCTAAAGTTTTATTACCAATAACAATAGTAAAGTTTGGATAAACTTTTGCTCTTTCATTACTAGAATTCTCATAAAAAGCAGATTCTGGTACAATATAATAATAATATTCAGTTAATAATGTTTCTTTACTAACTATGTACTTTTGACCCTCATTTGTTACACCTATTACATCTTCTTCTTTACTACAAGTATCATATCCCTTATTCCAAATCATTAAATCAGAATATTTTAAATTATTGTTTAATTTTTTTAAATTGCTTTTTATAATTTCTTGTATTTCCTTTCTACTTTGATCTAAATTCTCACTACTATATTGAACATTAAGATTAGATATTTGATAAACATCTCCATCATAACTAAGAAAATCAATTGTTTTTTCACCACCACAATTCATACTTTGAATATAAACATTTTTAATATTATCTAATATCTTGATTTTTTCATTATTTAAATTTAAATTAGCAACATTATTTTCTAGCATTATACCAGTTTTAATAAGATATTCCTCATCCACAAATGTTTCACTTTCACCATTTTTTAAAGATATATATTCATCATTGTTATCTAAATTAAAATCAATTAATATTTGATTTGGCATAAATTCTTTTGCCGTATTTATATTATTTATATTTATTTCTTCAAATCCTAAATTTTTTATATCAATATTTTTATTATTATTAATTTCTTTACAATAATCTTCTAAATTTTTATTTAATTTTCTATAGTCATTACATAAATTATTATTTTGTTCTGCATTTTCATTTTTTTCTTTAGCAACATTATTTTCTTTATAAAATATTTTGCCAATACCTAGACATACTAAAAGTAATATCATTACCCCAAGTAATATTAATAATAATTTTTGTGAGTTGTTTTTCATTTTTTCACCTTCTATACAAATATATAAAATAAATTACTATAATTGTGTTAATGAATTATTTTCTAGATTAAATTCATATTTATAAAAACATTCTTTGTCAGGATCTTCAGATTTATTTATACATTCTTTATTTTTCATAATTTGGATATTTACTACTGATTTATTATCATTAAAATATCCATTAAAACCTGGATATGGGCAAAATCCTCCTCCACGATATATTTCACATGGTTTCATATCATCTACATATAGTTCAATATTCTTTTCAGTTAAATTTTTTCCAGTAAAATCTTTTATATATAAGTATTTACCTTCTTTGACAATTAGTATATTACTAGCAAATAAAATATCATCATAACCTATATTAATTACTTTACTAAATGTATTAAAACTATTTAAATACCATTTATTATTTTCAAATGTTTTATAATAATTTATATTTGTATTTCCAGAATCATAAAGAAAATCTAAATTATCATAATTAGCATTTAATAATACTTTACCATCAGATAATCTTAGTATGCCATATTTATTATTATCTTTATATCTAATAAAATCTTTATCTAAAGAAAAACTTGCTTCACTAATCGCATCATAATCTTCATTATATTTGCCAATTTCTTCATATTTATAATCAACAATTACATTACCATCGATATCAATTAAACCAACTTTACCATCTTTATTTTTTAACACAAAATATTTTCCACCATGGTCACGAGAAATAAAGCCAATATCTTCAAAATTATCAGTTTTAAATAAAATTCCTTTTTCATAATTATATAAAATATTATTAAACTCATTGTTTGAATTATCAAAAATTAAATAATCTTTATATTCAAACACATCATTAATTCCACAATATTGTTTATTTTCACAATAATATTTATTAATTTTTTCATATTTTTTCAAACTTTTATTATATTTTAAAAATATTATAGCATTGTATTCTTCGTCTTCTACGTAAGTAATATCACCATATATATTATAATTTTTATCATTTATCAATTTTTCTTCATGAATTTTTTCAGTTTCTTTATTATTATTATTTTGTTCTACATTTTCATTTTTTTCTTTAGTAACAATATTTTCTTTATAAAATATTTTGCCAACACCTATACATACTAAAAGTAATATCATTACCCCAAGTAATATTAATAATATTTTTTGTGAGCTGTTTTTCATTTTTAACACCCTTTATTCTATATTAATAATATAAAATTATCTACGTCATTACAAGAAATTTACATTTATAATTTAAATTTAAATGTAAATTAGTGTAACCATTTTTAAAATTTCGCATATATTATATGGTCTAAAATTTAGCTCTACCCCATATATTTTACTGGGTGACTTATGATAAATTATAATGGTCTTAGTAATGATGAAGTTATTGAATCAAGAAAAAAATATGGTACTAATGAACTTGCCAAAGTAAAACAAAAAAATTTCTTTAGACTTTTACTTGAGTCATTAGGTGATCCGATTATTAAAATTCTTTTAATTGCCCTCGCTATCAAGCTTTTATTTATTTTTTCAAAATATGATTGGTATGAAACAATAGGTATTGCTATTGCTGTAATGCTAGCATCATTCATCTCTACTATTTCAGAATATGGTAGTGAAGCCGCTTTTAAAAGATTACAAAATGAAGTCAGTAAAATTAAAGTTAAAGTTTTAAGAGATAACAAATTACAAGAAGTAATAATTAATGAAATTGTGGTTGGTGATATTGTGGCTCTTGCAACTGGTGATTCTATTCCTGCTGATGGCATCTTAATAAGTGGCTCTATTTCTTGTAATGAGGCATCCCTTACTGGTGAATCTAAAGATATTAAAAAAAATACGAAAGAAAATACTCTTTTTCGGGGGTCAGTTGTAACTGCCGGCAATGGCAAAATGCTTGTTAAAAAAGTTGGTAATAACACCGAATATGGCAAAATATCTTTAGAAATTCAAGATAAAGATCCAACATCTCCTTTAAAAACAAGATTATATCATTTAGCCAAAATTATTAGTAAAATTGGTTATATTGGTGCTTTTATTGTTTCTTTGTCTTATTTATTTAACAAAATAGTTATCGAAAATAATTTTGATTTAGAGTTAATTATGACTACTATCACAACTCCAAAAGTTATTTTAAATTATCTTATCTATGCTCTTACTCTATCTGTAACCATTATAATTGTTGCAGTCCCTGAAGGACTTCCCATGATGATTACTTTAGTACTTTCATCTAATATGAAAAGAATGCTTAAAGATAATGTCTTAGTAAGAAAACCTATCGGTATTGAAACAAGTGGTAATATCAACTATCTTTTAACTGATAAAACAGGAACTCTTACGAAAGGCATTTTAGAAGTAACAAGTTTTATTTCACCCGATTTAAGAATATTTAAAAAAGATAATGATTTAAAGAGTACTAAAATATATGATGATATTTATAAAGCAATTATTTTAAATAATGAAAGTATTATTAGTGACCATAATGTGATTGGGGGTAATGGCACTGATAAGGCTTTAATCAACTTTTTAAAAATAAAAGATAATATGCCTAAAATTACTAAAAGAATACCTTTTGATAGTGAAACTAAATTTAGTGCTATTTATTTAGATAATGATGTTTATTTAAAAGGCGCTATGGAAACAATTTTACCTAAATGTACGAAATATTTAACCAGTAAGGGTGAAGAAAAATTAATTTTAAATGATAAAATATTTACAAGAGAAATTGATAAATATACGAAAAAAGGTATTCGCATAATCGTCCTTGCTAAAGGAAATAATATTAATAATAATCTAACTTTTTTGGGATTTGTTACTTTAAAAGATGAGTTACGATGCGAAGCCAAAGAAGGTATTAGTTTAATTAGAAATGCCGGTATTAATGTAATTATGATTACGGGCGATGCTAAAGATACCGCCAAAAATATTGCTAGAGACTGTGGTATTATTACAGATCCAACTGATTTAATTTTAACAAGTAGTGAATTTAATAATTTAAGTGATGATGAAGTTACTAAAATAATTAGTAGATTAAAAGTTGTATCAAGAGCTCTTCCCCAAGATAAAAGTAGGCTTGTTAATCTTCTTGAAAAAATGAACTATATTGTCGGAATGACTGGAGATGGTGTTAATGATGCACCAGCTTTAAAACACGCTAATGTTGGTTTTGCGATGGGAAGTGGTACGGAAGTTGCTAAAGAAGCTAGTGATATCGTTATTTTAGATAATAATATTTTATCAATTAGTAAAGCAATTCTTTATGGTAGAACTATCTTTAAAAGTATTAGAAGATTTGTAACTTACCAATTAACAGTTAACTTCACTGCTCTATTCTTATCAATTGTTGGTTCATATATTGGTGTAAGTACGCCAATTACAATAATTCAAATGTTATGGCTTAATATGATTATGGATACTTTTGCAGGCCTTGCCTTCTCTTATGAAGCACCACTTAAATATTATATGGAACATAAACCAAAGAAATTAGATGAACCAATTATTAATAAATATATGTATTCCCAAATTATATGGAATGCAATGTATTCAGCTATTCTTTGTATATTGTTTTTAAAACTACCTATATTTAAAGAAATAGTTAGAAGTGATTATAAACATTTTATGACGTCTTACTTTGCTCTATTTATCTTTATTGGTATCTTTAATGCTTTTAACGCTAGAACCGAAAGATTAAATATTTTATCCAATATTTTTAAAAACAAAATATTTCTAATTGTCTTCTCATTTATAATTATTGCTCAAATATTTTTAATATATAATGGAGGCAATTTATTTAGAACTTATGGTATGACTATCTTTGAACTTCTATTTGTTATTATTTTAGCCTTTACAGTTATTCCAATGGATTTCTTAAGAAAAATCATTTTAAAGAAAAAGAAAATTAAAATTGAAGTATAAAAACTCAACTTTTACATTCAAGTTTTTATATTGATAAAACAATTCGGAATCCTCCATCAGAAGCACGTCCTGTAAGAGTGTGAAAGCAAAAAGTTCCAGCCAATGAACCACCAGTACGATGACTTCCACGCGCAAACCATGGATTTGCAGAATGAATAATATCAGATTGATCACCATACCAACTACTATGTCTATAAGCTTTTCCATTACTTTCAATATAATTATAAAACGGTCCTAATTCTCCTGTCGCATCTCCTAAGATTCTTTTATTATAAGATTCTATTGTACTTTGGGAATCGTATATATCTACATAATTTTTCAATTTTCCTCTTAAATCATTATCATTATCAAAACCGCTTTGTCCAACATTAGAACTCATATATGCAGCAACATATTCCCAAGCTCCACCACTCATATCATAGATACCACTTATATTTCCAGTTGTACTTGCTAAATAACCAGTTTCTGTATTCCATAGTTTAGTTATACTAGAATTAGTACTAGAAGAATTAACATTTGGCACAGAGTTACGATCAATTCCAGGAGCAGCACTATATCCTGTTTTATAATCATTTGCATTATTGATATTTACTTCTGTTCCTATTCCATATTGTGAATGAGAAAGATATGCTACAGCTCCCCATTCGGTATTTTTCATCATGTGTGAATCAAAATCCCGCTCATAATTATACGATGTCATAAAAGCATTTTTTACATTAATATTTCGCCATGAATATACATCTGGTTTTATTATTACACTGGTTGGCTCTTCTTCATTTACTTCAGCACTTTCTTTACTATTTGCTCCTTTATAACCAGTTTCAAATTTGCCTACCCATATTCCATTTAAATCTTTATCTCCTAATGTAAAAGCTGGATGAGTATAATATTCATTTAATTTAGCATCTGATTCACTCATTTTTGGTGTTGAATTTACATCACCAAATTTAATGTCTATTATTATTTTATTATCATTTAATGTATATAATTTTTTAGCAGTATTAACTATTGTTTCTAAATCTATTGTTTTTGTATATTCTTCAGTATTGGCTAAATTCCATATTTTATATTGATATCTTGGTATCCAAACAAAATAACTTTCTATATCTTTTTCAAGTATATGTTGACCAACTGAATATTCATCAGCTGTATCTGTTAATATTACAGCATTGGCCCATCTCTTTTCACTATAGTTATACCATTCACTATTTAAATTGGCATAATATACTTCTCCATTGGGTTTTATTTCTACTGGTATTAACGGATCTTTTAATACAGGATCTGCACCATTAAGGGTTTTATCTGTCCATTTATCTTTATGTATTCCACTTCTTTCATATAACTCATCTATTGAACTTTGCACTTCTTTATAACTACCATTACTTTTACTATTATCATACGATACTTTATTACTTTCTATATATGCCTCTACTGCATATACACTACTTACTGATACTACTAATCCTAATATCATACCTAATATGAACTTATAATTATTTTTTATTACTTTTTTCATCTAATCTTATCCTCTCTTTACATGTCGTATCATCGCACTTTATTTTATAAGATTATTATATAATACCCCCCCCGAGAGTCAAGAATTTTTGATTTTTTACATTACTACTTTCTAATAAGAATATCTTATGTTAAAATAATTTCTTAAGAAAGAAGAAATTATATGGAAAATGTCATTGAGTGTATTTACAAAGAGGTTAAAAATAGATGTATGTTACCAACTAATGCTTATGGCATTGGTGCTTGGGATCATCATATTGAACTTGTCTATAAAATTGCAAGAAACATATGTCAAGAATATAATGCTGATTTTTATATAGTTTCACTGGCTGCTCTTTTACATGATATTGCCTCTGTTACCAATAAAGATTATACAGAAGAACATCATATAATCGGTGCTCAAATAGCAGAAGATTTATTAAAAGAATATAATCTACCTATAGAAATGATAGAATTAATCAAAAAATGTATCCTTAATCATCGTGGTAGTAGATTAGTAGAAAAAACAACACCTGAAGAAATATGTATTGCTGATGCTGATGCTATGGCTCATTTTTATAGTATTCCTTCTCTACTTCGAATGGTTTATGTGGAAAAAAGTATGACTATAGATGAAGGAGCAGAATTTGTTTATAATAAATTACAAAGAAGTTATAATAAATTATCTGAAAAAGGTAAAGAAATAATTTTACCTCATTATCAAGCATCACAATTAATATTAAAAAGAAAAATATAAAGAAGATAGTTAATTTTTAATCAAACTATCTTCTTTTATTAATTTCTCAATATTCTTATAATTATATTTTTCATAATTACTATTTTTAATTATTTTATCAATGTTTTTTGCTTTCTTACTTTTTAAATAATTAATTAAAGTATCTAAATCTAAATTAGTAAATTTAACTACTTCATCTACTAAGTCATATAACTCATTATATTCTTCTATCTCATTCTTATTATTAAAGCCAATCTTTTTATTATTTACTATATCATCAGTTATAAAGATAAAAGTATTATTAAAATAAATCTTTTCGCCCCGATTATCAGTAATTACTTTTTCTTTTAAAATATCTTTAATTAAATCTTTAATATTTTGATGAGCTTCTTTATAATTATCAAATAAAATAATGGTAAAATTGTTATTTTTAAGTCTACTAAATAAATGTTCATCATTATAACCCACATATCCTTGCGTTGTTCCTAGTAATTTATTGATATCATAACTAGTTTTAAATTCTTTTAAATCAATTCTTAAGAAAGTTGCTCCAGGAATATTTTCGGCATATTTTTTTACAATAGTACTTTTGCCTAAAAAAGCCCCACCTTCTAAATATACTTTTAAAAATCCTTCTTTATTTAATAAATTATTTTTAATTAAATTACTAATAATTTTCGTATAATTATTAACATTAAATAATTCTTTATCTATTTGTTTTTCAATATCTTTTAAGAAACTTAGTTTTTCTTTAGTAAATATCATATTAGTTTTATTTTCTAAAACACTAATAATATCACTTTCTTGTATTTTAGGTTTTTTATTTACTTGATAATGTTTTAATTCATCTCTAATTTTTAATTCTTCTTGATATAATTCTAAGGCTTTATCATAATTATTTTCTTTAATACTTGTTTCTTTAAGTTTCTTTATTTCTTCTTGTTTTTTATATAATTCTTTTTTAGCTAAGCTATTGTTACTTTGCGTTTTAACTTTGGCACAAACTGAATCTAGAAAATCAATTGCTTTATCCGGATTTTTCTTGGTAGTAATAAACTTATCGGTATAATAAATTATTTTATCTATCATATTACTCGAAATAATTACATTGTGATGATGCTCATACTCACTTTTTACTTTTGAAAGTATTTCTTTAGTTTCACTTTTATTAGGTTCAGAAACATTTATTACTTCAAACCTTCGCATTAATGCTTTATCGCCGGAGAAAAATTTATTGTATTCTTCGACGGTTGTTGCGCCGATTACTTTGATTTTACCACGGGCTAGGGCTGGTTTAAAAATATCACCGGCCGTAATTGCTCCTTCTGCACCACCAGCATTAACCATCGCATGAATTTCATCAATAAATAAAATGATGTTGCCTTCACTTTCGAGTTCTTTAATAATTTTGGTAAGTTTCTCCTCAAATTCCCCACGATATTTGGTACCCGATACTAAAGATCCCATTTCTAAAGCCACAATTTTGGTATCAAATAAATTATCAGGTACTTCTCTTTTCATAATGCGACGGGTGAGTTCTTCGACTATGGCAGTCTTTCCTACGCCAGCATCTCCAATTAAAATAGGGTTATTTTTTTTCTTTCTTAAAATTGTTTCAATAATTAAATTAATTTCTTTATCTCTGCCTATAACACTTTCATTAAAATCAATAATATCATTTAGTAAAATACCCGTTTCATATATTTCTAATTTTTTACTAGTAAGTTTATTACTTTTATTTAAAGATTCATACATTTCATCAATATCAATTCCCATGCCTATTAAAAGACGAATAGCAATTCCTTCTCCTTCTTCTAAGATAGCTAAAACTAAATGCTTAGCAGTAACTAAACCATTATTATTTTCTTTCGCATTTTCTAAGGCATTATTAATTACTCTTTTTAAAAGAGGAGTATATAAATTAAATTCACTAGCCTTAGTAGCACTACCTACCACTAAGGTTAATTCTTTTTTAAAAGACTCATAAGTAAGTTTATAACCTTTTAAATAGTTGGCCATTTCTTCATCACATAAAAGAATAGCTAGAAGTAAATGTTCTGTTCCAACATAGGGATGATGAAGTGTATATCGCTCCCTTTCGGCTGTTTTAAAAATATTTGCTACATGGACACCAAAATTATTAAACATAAATATTCTCCTATTCTCCCTTTACAATTCTATGTTCATAATGTGCAATTTATAAATTTTTTATACACCTTTTTATCCAAATATAAAATTTAAGAAAAAATGAGAAACGACTACTTTTGTGAAAATTTTGTGAAAATTTTTGCTAAAAAAAAGGAAATCAGCCAATGAGCGACGAATAATATAAGTGAAAGGAGGAAAAATATTTTGCAAAAATATTGGAAATTTTTAGTGGTATTTGCAGTAGTGTTATTTAGTAATATTAAAGATGTAAATGCAGTCAAATTAGTTAAGGCACCAATTGATAATGTTTGGTATGTAAGATATGGAGGAGGTGAAAAATATTTCTCAGCTAAATTTCATGAGTATAATATTGATGGTAATACTACTTATTGCATAGAGCCAGGGGTGCATATTACAACTTTAGATTATAAAGAAACTGGTGGTCTTACTACTTCACCTTATAGTGATGAAATAAACCAAAAAATGCAATTAATTGGCTATTATGGTTATGACTATCCTACTCATCAAACATTAAAATATCGAATGGCAACCCAAGCTTTAATTTGGGAATTAACTGGTGATGGTAAAGTTGAATATTGGACAGAAGCATCAGGTCATGGTGATTTTATTGATATAAGTACCGAGCGAAATGAAATAAATAATTTAATTGCAAGTCATTATAATATGCCATCATTTGCTAATGAAGAAAAAACTACTACAATTGGTAGTACTGTAACATTCACTGACAATAGTAATCTACTTTCTAATTACGAAGTTAAAAGTAATAGCAATGCTACAGCAACTATTGAAGGAAATAACTTAAATGTTATACCAAAAAAAGTTGGAAATATTACCATTACTTTAAAAAGAAAACAATATGCTAGTAAAAATACAACAATGTATGCTGGTATAGATGAAATTTCGCAAAAAATGGGTTACTTTGGTTTAAGTGAAGAAATTACTTTTAAAGTGACAATTAAAAGTTTAGGTGGAAAAGTTACAGTAGAAAAATTAGATAAAGATAATTTATCAATTACTCCTAAAGGTGATGCTACTTTAAAAGGAGCTATCTATGGAATTTATGATAGTGATGATAATAAAGTTGCAGAAGTAACTATTGGTAGTAATTCTAAAGTTACAAGTCCTAACTTACCAAAATTAGGAAGATATTATTTAAAAGAAATTAAACCAAGTAAAGGATATACTTTAGATAGTCAAAAATACTACTTTGAAATTAATGAAGATAATCTTAATCCAAGTATCAAAGTATATGAAAAAGTTATTGAGAAAAAAATTGAATTTTATAAAGTAATTAATAATGGTAAAACAGGTATACTTACATCTGAACCTAATGTCACTTTTGAATTCTATCTAAAATCTAGTAATAAATTAGTAGCAACCAAAACTACCGATAAAGATGGCCATATAACTCTTACACTTCCCTTTGGAACATACATAGTTAAACAAACATCTACAACATCTGGATTTGAAAAAATTAAAGATTTTGAAATTGTTGTTGCAGATGATGAACCACTTACAAAAGTTATTTCTGATGGTGAAGTTATGGCACGTTTAAAATTAGTTAAAGTTGATAGTAATTCTAAAAGGATTTTAATGAAAGATGGTATTAAATTTAAAATTAAAAATCTTGATACTAATAAATATGTTTGTCAAAATGTATCTTATCCTAAATCAGAAAAAATATGTGAATTTAGTACAACTGATGGTATGTTCATTACACCTTATTTACTAGAAGCTGGTAATTATCAAATTGAAGAATTAGAAAATCAATTAATACCTGGTTATCTATGGAATAAAACACCTTTATTATTTTCAATTAATGATGATTCTGATTTTATTTATGATGATGAACTTGGAACTATTTTAGAAGCAAGATTTGAAAATAAAGAAGTTATGGGTGAAGTAAATATTCATAAAGTAGGTGAAAAAGTTGTTTTAAAAGATAATAAATTTTACTATGAAGATATAGATTTAGATGGTGTAACTTATGAGTTATATGCAAATGATGATATCTATTCTGGCGATGGTACTCTTATTTATAAAAAAGATACTCTAATAGATAGCTATATTACTAAAGATGGCAAGTTTGATATTAAAAATTTATATTTAGGAAAATATTATTTAGTTGAAAGTAAAACTTTAGATGGTTATTTACTAGATACAACTAAACATTATTTTGAAATAAAATATCAAGATCAATATACCGATATTGTAAGTCTATCTTTTACTTTCAAAAATTATTTACCTAAAGGTACTTTTGAATTTAATAAAAGTGATATATCAACAGGAGAAGTTTTACCTAATACTAAAATTCAAGTCTACACTTATGAAGATGACTATGAAAATGGTACTTTAATATTTGAAGGCTATACTGATAAGGATGGAAATATAAAAATTCCAAATTTATTTGTAGGTAAATTCTACTTTGTTGAAAGTGAAGCACCAGAAGGTTATGTCTTAAATAATAGTAAAAACTTTTTTGAAATAACTGAAGATGGCGAAGTAATCAAAGCTAATATGACTAATGAAAGAATAGTTCTATCTGTATCTAAAACATTAGATAATAGAAATACAATAATTAATATAATAGGCATAATAAGTATTTTTATATCTTTAGGGCTTTATCGCTATGGCAAAAAAGAAAATTATTAAAATAGCTCTAGCTATCTTCATAACTACTATTATTTTATTAAGTATTTATTATCTTTCTTTATATTATGAAAATAAAAAAGAGCAAAAATTAATTACTGAGTATTTTAATACTACTATAAACGATAATAATTATCATAAAATAAATAATGATAATTATATTGGTATATTAGAAATACCTGCTATTAATTTAAGAAAAGGATTTTATAGTATTGAAAATAAAAATAATAATGTTAATAAAAATATTCAAGTATTAGAAAAATCTTCAATGCCAGATCAAGAAAATAGTTTACTGGCAATTGCTGGTCATTCAGGTAATGGTAGTAAATCATTTTTTAAAGATTTAAATAAGCTTAATATTAACGATGAAATTATTATTTATTATAATAATAATGAATACTATTATAAAATTAATAATATTTATGAAGAAGAAAAAGATGGAACTATTGAAATAAAAAAAGATGATTATTCTAAATTAGTATTAACTACTTGTAATCAAAAAGATAAAACAAAGCAAATTATAATTGAAGCATTTTTAATTTAATATTACTAAAAAAGATTACTTAACAGTAATCTTTTTAAAATGGTCTTGGATAATAATAATTATAGCTAAAATTACCATATGGATATGGAGAATTATAATAGCCACCACCATAGTTAGGTCCTGGATTTGGAGCTACATTATAAATTGGTCTTGGTCTTGTTAATCCCACTGCTGCTCCACCTAGTAAAGCTCCTCCTAAAAATGGTACCAAAAAATATCTATCATTATTATTTAAATTAGTTACAGGGTAATTATTTTTAGGGTAATACATCATAAAAAACATCCTTTCTTATGTATTTTATGATAATTCTTTTTTATAACAAATTATTTTTGCCTATTAAAAAATGTAATTAATTGCATTAATTTTCTATACAAATATAATCTTTTAATGAACATTTAACATCAATAATATTTATACTTACCTCACTATTATTTTCTAATATATTTGCTTCAAAATAAATATAATTATCTTCAACTTTTTCTATCTTGTTAATATCTTCAATTTTAGAATTTTTACTAATTTTTGATAAATCAAAATTTAAACTTTTTTCTTCTATTTTTTCTTCATTTAAAGTATATTCTATTATAGAAGGCCATGTAGTTCTATGAACATATAGTTTATTTTTATTAGTCTCAGTATCCTTATAAAAATAATTACTTTCAAAATCTAATTCTGCATCACCAGAGCCAACCTCAGTAATAAAAATATAATCATTATCAGATAATTTATAGAATAAAGCATCTCGTTCATCTTCACCATTATTAAGATGAGCAATAGCATAAGTTTGAAGCATATTATCATTTTCAAAAGTGTATTTTATATTATCATATTTTTCTATATTAAAATGTTCATAATTTTTATATTTATCATCTGAAACATCAAATAAGAATAAACACAATGTAAAAAGGATAATACAAATGCCTAAAATAGTTATTATAATAATATTTCTTTTTTTCATAATTTCTCCATTTCTACAAATTACTATTTATTTATGTTAATTATACTACATTATTTTACGACATGTCATCTTCTATTTTAATACATAAAATAAAACTCCCTATTTATAGGAGTTAAATACTATTTTGGTGCTCATACTCGGACTTGAACCGAGACTTCCAAAGGAAAATAGATTTTGAGTCTATCGCGTCTACCAATTTCGCCATATGAGCAAGCTAGAAATATTATAGCATAATAAACTAAGATATACTATATATTTTCTTCATCACTATTTTTACTAAATAATTCTGGTTCCGTGTCTTCTTCAACATTTATCATATCAGGTAAATCATTTAAAGAAGACAAACCAAAACAATCTAAAAATTCTCTTGTTGTTCGATATAAATTAGGTCTACCAGGTAAATCACTTTTGCCAACTACTTTGATTAAATCTTTACTAAGTAATTTTTTTACTATATATGCACTGCTTATACCTCTTATATTATCAATTTCAATTCTAGTTATTGGTTCATTATAAGCAATTATAGCTAAAACTTCTAATTGAGATTGTGATAATACTTCTTCTTTAGTAGTAATTAATTTTTGATAATATTCTTTATGCTCTTTTTTGGTAGTTAATTTAAAAACATTTCCTAAAAAGCTAATTTTTAAACCATGATCATCACTTTCATATTCACTTTTTAATTCGGTTAATAGCTCTTTAGCTTCATCTTCTTTAATTTCTAATGTTTTGCAAATATCTTCTAAAGATACTCCTTCATCCCCAACAACAAAAAGTAAACCTTCCAAAACTCCACGTTTATTCATAACTTCACTTACTTTCTATAATAATTTTACTAAATGCTCTATCCTGTTTTAATAATATTTCATTATTTTTACTCATATCTAAAAGTGATAAAAAAGTTACTACAATATTTTCTTTAGTCACTATTTCAAATAATTCTGTAAATTCAATTCTTTTTTTTATTTTTAGTAAATTTCTAATTTCTTTAATTCGCGTCTTTACACTATATTCTTTTCTTGTAACTTTAGTCGTAACTGGCTTTTCTAAATTAATTCTTTTTTGCATTTCTAAAAACGCTTTTAATAGATCATCTAGTGAAACATCGCTATTAATAATATGTTCATCATCAACATAATTACTTAAATTTTCTGGTAATTTAGTATAATATTCTAATCTGTTTTCCTCTAAAGCTTTAAATGTTTCTGTCATATTTTTATACTTCTCATATTCAATTAATTTATTTCTTAAATCTTCTTCACTTTTAATTGAATACTCATCATCATTATCTTCTTCTTCATCACATTTATTAACAAGCATTTTACTTTTTAAATGAATAAGTTCAGCAGATACAACTAAATATTCACTACTTAAATCTATATTGTATTTATCAACACTATTAATAAAGTCTAAATATTGTTCAATAATTGTTCTAATATTTATTGTGTATATATCCATTTTTGATACTCTTACTAAATGTAACAATAAATCAAATGGTCCTTCAAAATCTTGGATTTGTAAATTCATAAACTCCCCTTACATTAATTACATGTAAAACCATTAGTAGGCATTTCATAAAATATAACTTTAGCTGCCCTATGATATGCATAATAATTTTTTTCATTTATTTTGCTTAAATCAACTTTTGCTAAATCTAAATTTATATCAACTGTATAACCAGTTAAATTACTTGTAAAACTTGCCTCTACTCCGGTAATTTCTTTATAATTATTTACTTTACTTTGATAATTATTTAAATTAATATTATAGTTTTCATTACTAATATCATTATCTACAATTTTATGATTTATTTTTGTTAAACCTGTTTCATCAAAAGTATAAGTAATCGTTTCTTTATCTTTAGTACAAACTATTTTACTTTCACCATTTTCATCAGCACTTAAATTTACTGCTGGATAATCATCTTCAGTTAAAACTACTAAAGTAAAATAATCAAATGATTGTTTAACATTTAAATTTAAACTAATTTTAGAATTATTAGCAATAGCATTAATATTTAATTTAAATCTTTCAAGTATGGCTTTATCAGCATCATATGTTTCTAAAAATATATTTTTACTTGATACATCAACAGATTCTTGACTTAAATTATTTATATCAAATATTAAAGTATTATTATCTAAATTAAAATTATCAAAAGTAAGATTTTCAAATTCAATTTTTAAATCATCTGAAAGTGAATAATATTCATCTTCTTCTTTATTCTCTTTTTCCTCTTCTTTATCTTTATTACCATTATTAGCATTACTACTAATTGTACTAGGTGTTTCCCTTCCTAAAAGATTATTGAAAAAAACACTTATATCATCAATATAATAAACAACTAATATAAAAGCAATAAAGATAAAAATAACACGTCCAATATTATTTTTCTTTTGAAAAGTATAACCTAATACTTGAGGCTTTAACTCAACATTTTCTAATATAACATTTTCATTCTTCTTCTTTGCCATTTTATTTCACCCTATTTATCTTTTAATATTATATCAACAATTATATTTATTAACAATTATTTTACCTAAAAATTTCTAATTTTTTTTATCAATTAATTTTTCAATTATATCTTGTAATTCTGCTTTTTCTTTATCACTTAATTTGTTATATCCACTTTTTTGCGAAGAAACTGTACCAACATGTATTCCTTTTATATTACCTTTATTTACAGCTACTAAAGTTGGAGCATATAACTTCTTTTCCTCTGTATCATATTTATTACCACTTTCATCTTCTAAGAAATACTCATCTAAATATTCATCTAATTCTTCTAAAATACTATAATATTCTTCTGTTCCCTCTTTATTTTTAATAAGTTTACCATTATCAATTGTAAAAGATGAACGAATATCTGCTACATCAACATAATAAATTTTTTCTTTTTTATTGATTGCTACATCAGTAAGTATTGATACTAAGCTGCGACACCATGGACAAGTTTTAAAACCAAAATAAATAATACCAGATTTTTCTTTAAGTATCTTTATAGCTTCTTTTGGCGTAATATATTTTACTGTATTATCTACTGAAATATTAACCAAAGGATATGCTTCACCAGTTGATTCATTTACTTGATCATTTAATTCCATATATTCTGTTCTAAATTTATTAGCGTCACTATTGTTTAAATGATTATTATTTATTATTGAATATATACAAATACTAATAACTACAATAGTTAAAATAATTACTACAATTAAAATGATTTTATTCCTTTTTTCCATTTGTATTTACCACCTACTTAAAATTTTACTATAATTAGTTCTTTTATGCAAATTAAAGATTCTTTATATAATTAGCAACATCATTATATTTTTTTTCATCTATTTGATAAACCCCATTATTAACTTGTTCTAAATAATATTCATCATTTAATTTATATAAATATATAATTGTACTAATTGCATCTTCATAATAAAAAACAATTTTTATTTTCCCATCTTCTTTTTTATGATTACTACTTTTTATTTTTGTTTTATAATTATTTTTTAAAACTTCATAAAACTTTTTTATTTCTTTAGAATCTCCTAGCAATTTATTTTTGGCATTTTGTTCTAAACTAACACTAACTACTTTACTTTCTATTGGTAATTTAAATCTATATGTTTTATGACTTTTAAAATTAATAAACAAGATACTTAATACAATAATTAAACCCAAAAGTATACTTAAAATTATTTTTCTTTTTTTCACTACTACCACCTAGTATAATAATTATATCAAAAAATATTGGCTTTTTAAATTAAAAATGACAGAGAATAAAAATCTCTGTCCTAAATTTAGGATAACTTTCCTATATTAACAATTTTATTATCTTCTAATTCTATTTCATATATATCATATAAACTATCACTATCTTCATAAATTATTTGATCATGATATAGTACTATTAAATTTTCATCTAAATTATAATCAAATTTACAATATTTTAATAAATATCCTAAAATAATTCTTTTATGAGTAAATAAAACACAAGAATTAACATTAAGTTTTTTTATAAAATTATCTAAGCGAAGACCAATATCAACTAAAGATTCTCCACCATTAAGTTTATAAGTAAATTCTCGATCTTGCATACCTTTAAGCATGCTCATACTTTTACTACCTAAATATCCTACTTTACAATCATTTAATTCTTCACTTAAATTAAGTTCTAAATTTAACTCATCTTTTAAATACTTAGCTGTAGCAATAGCACTACTAAAAAAACTTGAATATATTTTATCGACATCTTTTAGTATTGGCATTTTACTAATTTTTAATGCCGCTTCTTCGCCTTGAACACTTAATGGTCTTATCATTCTTAATTTTTCCAAATCAGTATTAAAATCATATTTTAAATTATCACATAAAGAATTATTACTTACTAAATAAAGTTTCATTATTCTTCTCCCTCATCATTATACTCTATTTCTAAATCATTATTTTTTAATTCTTTAATTTCGGCATTTTTAATACTTTGAAATCTTTTGGTAATTTTTTCCGTAGTAGTATGAAGTTCATCTAAACTTTGATTAACTGATTTAACACTTCTTGATAATTTATCCCATCTTTCTTTATAACGATTAAATTCTACTCCTAATTTATCTAATTCTTCATGAATAACTTTAGCATATTTATCTCTTTCCATATTTTTTAAAATCATACTAATAATAGATAATGTACTTATTAGTGTAGTTGGTCCAGTTATCCATACTTTTTTTTGGTATGCATAATTAATAAGTTCAGGATGATATGCATTAATTTCCGCAAATAAGGCTTCAGCTGGTAAAAACATAATAGCTTCATCACTAGTTTCACCCGGAATAATATATTTACTGGCAATATCATTAATATGTTTTTTAACATCATTTACAAATTCTTTTTCAAACATATCTCTTTCTGCTTTAGTTCTATTTTTATCAACCATTTTTTGATAATTTTCTAAGGGAAATTTACTATCTATCGCAATAGTACCTAAAGGAGCTGGTGCATATAATAACGAATCCGCAATTGAACCATTACTCATTTTATGTTGAATACTATATATGCCACTTGAGACAGGACCAAAGGCATTATTTAAAATATACTCTAAGTTAACTTCACCAAAAGTACCTCTTGTTTTTTTATCAGTTAAAACACTTTGAAGTGATACAATTTCACTATTTAGACCATCTATTTTCTTTTGGGCTTCATCTATTTTATTAAGTCTTTCTAAAACATTCATAAATGTCTTATTACTCTTTTCAAAATTTTCAGATAATTGATTATTAACTCGATCATTAATTAAATTTAAACGATATTCAATTTTTTCAACTAAACTTTCAAAATCACCACGTAAGTCTTTACTAAAATTTAATTTAAAATCACCAATTTCTTTTACTACTGTGGTATCTAATTTACCAATTCTCTCTATAACATCTTTACTACCATTATTTTTAACTAATACTATAATAAGTAAAATAATAGTAAAAATTAATAAACCAATTATAATATACTCTAGCATATTTACACCTCTATTATTTTCATTATATTATTTGAAAATATTTATGTCAAATGAAATTATACTATATATAAAAAATACTCTAGATAAGAAATCTTAGAGTATTTATATAACTTAATTTTGATGATATATTTCGCCATCTTTAATTAGTTCATAACTAACTAATTTATCACCATCAATATTTTCTTTATACATATCAACTTCAGTTACTTGACTATTATCATAAGTTTTATAATAGTATATACCTTCATCCATATTAGCACATGAACTATAAATAGTTATTTCATATAAATTATCGCCCATATGAACACATCCTCTTTGTTGACAAACTGAATCTAATATATGAAAAAATTGACTTATACTTTCTTTTTCTGAATCACCAGATAATGAATTCATTTTGGTAAATGCTGCTTTAACAAAACGAGATGCACTTGATAAATCACCAGGAAGTCCTAAAGCACCCATACCTCTACTATAAGTATCTAAATTTAATTTTTTAGAAAAATTATTAACTGGTGGTTCAATAGATAAACTCATATAATTATTTAAATTAAACATATGTATATCAAAAGTTGGATTATTTGTAAGAACACCAACTACATTATCATATATTTTTAACCCTTCTTTAACACTTTCAACTGTAATAGATTTTTCTTTATCAGATATAATCCAATGTAGAGGTGATGCTTTTAATTCATCACTAAAATTAATATTTGCAATATTAATATCTTTTAATAATTCTTTGACCTCTTCAATCGTGGCACATTTACTTAATATATAAGGAATAAATTCAAAAGGTGCTATATTATTTTTAGTTTCATCTATTTCTTTATAATCGGCGTTACCAGGAAAATTTAGTCCTGCCATTCCAAGTCCTTTTTCATTTACACCATCATAATACAAGGGATAATTACTATTTACATAAGACACACCAATAATAGCATAATGACTTTTTACTTCTTCTCCATTTCTAAATTTAAAAATATAATTTCTTGGTGTAATTGTTACACTTTCATGATAAGAATATTCTAAATCTAAATTTCTCCCAAAATAATGATTTTTAGTATTATATGTTATTGCTGTACACATATTTATAATCCTTTCTAATCTTATTTTACTACACAAGTAGCACCATCTTTTTCGGCAGATTCTTTACTACTTTCTAAGGTACTATTGTCATCTTTTAAATTTTCAAATCCTTGTTCTTTTAATACTTCTTCACTAGCATTTTCTACATCAATATCTAATATTATGTTATATTCATAATTTTGATCATCTTTTTCTACTTTTAGAATAACACCATCTTTGTTAAACTCTTTATTAGTTTCATCCATTGTCTTTTTAAATTCATCCCAATTTTCTCTTATTTTAGAATCTGTAATTTTAGTATTAAATTCCATTGTCATATGATTTAATTTATCATTTTTATAAGTCATTGAAATTACTTGTTCAGAATCCATTCCTTCTTCACTTTGAGTTGTCGTACAAACTAGTTTTTGCTCTTTTGGTTGGGAAGCTCCACACCCAGTAATTAATAATACAATTAATAAACTTAAAAATACTACATTAAATTTTTTCATAATCATCTACTCCTTTCATAAACCATTATATCATTTTTAATTGACATTAACACCTTTTTAATCATATAAATTGTATTTTATAATTATTTTATAAATTTTTTTCTATAACTATTACTTACTGTGGCATCAAATCCATCTGGTAAATATTTATGTGGTATATATTTATTATATTTAATATCCATAAAATAATTACAGAATATCATTTCAACATATATTATTCTACTATTACCATCAGTAATTGCATAAACAAATCCTTGATATGAATCTGATTCCATTGCTAATAATTTATAATTAGTAAATCCTGTTACATTATAATAACCAATATAATCTTCTATGCCATAATTATTTAATCTTTCAACTTCTTTAGCATATTCAGATTCAGAATAGTCTACTACTAAATAAGCTAAATATTGCTTATCCCAGGCATCTAAATAAACCATTTTGAAATCTTTAACATCTAATTCATTAATTGACTCGGGAAATATTTCTTCTGACATTACCCATTTATCTTTATATTTATTATTAGCATTAATTCCAATAACTTCTGAATATTGGTTTATATTAGTTATTACTTCTTCTTTATTTAATACTCCCATAAATAAAAATATGGAGTTAAATACAACTATTAAACTAACTGTTATTAATCCAATAATAATTGCTATAGATTTAAATAAATTTTTTTGCTTTTTCATCTTATAATATTCTTTTAGAATTTGATCTAGATTTTCAATACTATGTGTTTGAATTTCACTTTTTTTAATTTTTTCACCACTTAAAAATTCATTAATATCAATATCTAATATATTGCATAGTTCTTTTAAAATAGAATAATCTGGCATATTTTTACCATTTTCCCAACGACTTATTGATTTAGCAGTTACTCCTAATTTTAAAGCAAACTGTTCTTGGGTTAATTTTTGCTCTTTTCTACAATTCGCAATAAACTTTCCTATTTTCTCTTGATCCATATTTCTCGTTCCTTTCAAGAACAATTATAAAATTACTTTGAAATAATAAACAGGACATAAAGTGAGAGTTAGATAAATTGTAATTTAGCGAATAGTATGTGCTGTTATAATTGTATAGCTATATGAGTTAATAGTTATTATTATATTTCAATTTCACAATACCAATTCTTTCCTTGTTTAAATATATTACAATTTTTTTCTAAAACTTTATTTTTACAATATTCTACTACATCATTTGTATCTAGTTTTAGATTTTTTTTAATTCTATCAATACCCATTTCAGTAGTATGAATTTTATCAATATTTGATAATAATATTTCTTTATTCATATAATTTAAACCTCTTTACTTTTTTATTGGTAAGCCTTTACAAGTTTCAATAACAATTTCTTTTAATAATTCTTTATTATCTACATCATCAACTAAATACATAGGTTTAGCACCATCATAAGGTATAGATTCTTGCATATTGTATTTTTTATTGCTATCTACTATCTTAACAAGTAATCTATCATCATATATTCCACCAAATAATATTCCATTATAATAAAGTAAATATTCTCCCATCATTGATTTACAAGTGATGTTATCTAATAAATTTAATTGTTCCAATACAAAATCTCTATAATCTTTTGTTGTAGCCATATAATCACACTCCTAAATTTTAATTTAAATTATAATATTACACAAGACAGAAATACCAAAACAAAACCTATAATTAGACTATAAATAGTATTTTTAGGTTTTACATTTAATACAAAAATTGTTTCTATAAAAATAATAAAATCTATTATACTCTTTAAATTAAAATACCATATTCCAATACTAAAACATAATCTAAACATTACCCAAAATATTAAACTACAAATTAAAATTGATATTTTATTATTACTTTTTGCATACCAACAAATAAATGCAAGTATTGGACTTATAGCAGTTATTCCATACCAAATCATCATATAATTTTTGGGATTAAAGCCACTAAACCAAATTGTATATAGATGATAACTTACTGTCATACCTACAAAAAATAAAAATACATTTAAACTTGCTCTTAATGGTGTTTTACTAAATACAGAAATAGTTATAGCGAGAAATAGCCATATTCCTATATCCGAAAAAACATTTCTTAAATCTAATATTCCTAGTATATGTTGCCACCATATTGCATCGTTAATACCTAAATTATCTAACCATTTAGAAAATATACCTAACGATATTCCTAATAGCATTATTAAAAAAGTATTTATTATTTTATTTTTGGTTTTCATGTCTTTATTAGAAATTCTGATTTTATTTAAAAATTCTTTCATAGCATCTCCATACAAATTACTATTTGTTTAATTATTTATTAGTTAATTTATAAATAATTGTTCCTATTACTAAACCAATCAAAGAATCAACAAAATACCAAACTATATGAATTAAAGCTGACCCATTATAGTAAATAAAGATTGATGGTATAAATAATATTGAAACAATTAAAGGATAAAAATATTTTACTTTTTCTTTAGATATACTAGATATTATTAGAGAAAGAATAAATGTTCCAATTATAAGTAATAATATCATGCCCATTATATCTGTTTGCCCCACAAATAAAGGAACAATATAAAACAAAAATAATTGTATAGTTAATATTAATATTTCTTTCCAAAATTTTTTCATAATTCCTCCATTTCTACAAATTGTTATTTATTTCACTAATATAATAACATTTTAACATTAAAAAAACTAGATACATAATCTAGTAATAATCACTTGGTAGCGAGAGGGGGATTCGAACCCTCGACCGATCGGGTATGAACCGATTGCTCTAGCCAGCTGAGCTATCTCGCCATCAGAACAAAATTATCTTATCATAATATTAAAAATATTACAAGTAGGAACTTATATTTATTTTTTTTGTAATACTTTGGCAAATGCTTTTTTTAATGAATTATTAGTTGATATTTCTAAAAAACTTTCTACTCTTTTTAAATCACTTATTAATATACTATCTACTAATTCAAAATTAATTAATTTTATTAATTTATTATAGTATAAAACTAAACTATTATCTTTATTTAATTCTTTATAATTTAACAAATCTTCTAATTCTTTTAATTTTTCCTTTTTTAAAATTACATCTTCAGCATCTATTTGAGCAAATTCTTGACATGCTAATTTAATTTTATCATCTATAGATAAATAAAAAGATAAATCATAATTTAATATCTCATCTATAGCAGATGGATCTAACTTTAAAAGCCTATCAATTAATATAGTTAAATATGGTGGCTTATATTCATCATAACTAAATAGATAGACATCTTTTGTTTCTTCAAAATATTCTTTTTCGCCAATACAAGTAGAATGAAAATTTCTAATAAGACTTTCATCTATAAATCTAGGATAATAAGTACTTCTATACTCTTTATGCAGAGTTAAACTACAATTATCTATTATTTGTATTTTTAATTTTTCTACTTCTTCTCTGTTAAAATCCACTTTATATTTTTCTATTACATCATTATTTTTTTTAAAATAAAACATACTTTACACCTCAATTTAAATATAGCATAAAAAAAGTAAAAAAATTTCTATGATTTGTAGATAACGAAATTAACAGGAATATTTGACAAATAAACAAAATATAGTATAATAATTATGCAATTAATTTGGCAGTTATTTTAGATAAATTTTAATGTGTATCTTGCAAAATAAAGTAACTAAGGACTGCCTTTAGTGAAATTAAAGATACTCCCTATTATTTAGCTAAGATAAAAAACAAATATTGTAAATTAAAAGAAAGGAGATAAAAAATTGGCAAGATATACAGGACCTGCTTATAAAAAATCAAGAAGACTTGGCTTCTCTACTTTAGAAAATGGTAAAGAACTTGCTCGTCGTCCTTATGCTCCAGGTGCTCATGGTAAAGACCGTCGTAAAAAATCTAGTGAATATGGTATCCAATTACAAGAAAAACAAAAAGTTAGATTTATGTATGGTTTAACTGAAAAACAATTCCATAAAGTTTTTGATAAAGCACAAAAAATGCATGGTATTGCTGGTGAAAATTTACTTATGTTACTTGAATCTAGACTTGATAATATCGTTTATCGTCTAGGAATGGCTAGAACTAGAAGAGCTGCTCGTCAAGTAGTTAATCATGGTCATATTTTAGTTAATGGTAAAAAAGTAGATATTCCATCATACAGAGTTATGCCTGGTGATACAATTAGTGTTAAAGAAAATTCATTAAATCATCCTGCTATTTTAGCTGCAGTCGAAGAAAAAGTTGCTGTTCCAGCTTACCTTGAATTCGATCCTAAAAAACTTGCTGGAAAATATGTTAGAACTCCAGAAAGAAGCGAACTTAATAGCGAAGTTAATGAACAACTAATTGTTGAATACTACAATAGATAGGAAAAAAGTTACCAATTGGTAACTTTTTTTTATTCATATATTATTTTATTTTTATATTTACTTATACATTTTTCACTTGGCTTATATAAATTTTGTGGTAAATTATCTAAATCAAACCATTCCCATCTTATTATTTCTTCTGGTTCCATAGTTTGAACATTGCCACTATATTCTTTTACTATAAAACCTGCAGTTACAAAATGAGCTGTATCAGTCATATCATCTGATATACATAAAAATTTTAATTTTGTAGTTTTTAAACTAGTTTCTTCTTCTAATTCTCTTTTAGCAGCATCTACTAATTTTTCCATAAATTTAACTTTGCCACCCGGCATAGTCCAAGTTCCTTCGCCATTTAATTCACTACTGGCTTTTTCTTTATCAGAATTTCTAAGTCCAAGTAATATTTTATTATTCTTTATTACCATCACACCAACTCCTAATCCTGGTTTCATTATCATCACGTATAATCAATCTTATAGAAATATTAATTAATTTCTTATTGATTGATCCCTTTCTATTAATATTTTTTTATT
>CANRGA010000006.1 GCA_947630055.1 uncultured Bacilli bacterium | reverse complement strand
GCCCGTTGGTGAAGTGGTTGAACACACATGCCTTTCACGCATGCATTCATGGGTTCAAATCCCGTACGGGTCACCATTTAGTAATCTACAAGCCCATTGCTTGTTTTTTTATTGCATAAAAAATCTTGCAAAATTTATGCAAGACTTTCTATTATAAACTTGGCTTATATTCTTCTTTTGGCATAAGTTGATCAGCGTATTCTTTAAAATTTTGGGCAGTTGTTAATGCCACTATAATATGTTCTTGTAATGATTTATAATATTCAACTTTTTGGGCTGCATCAGGATCTGTTTCTATTTTACTTTGATAAAATCTTATTCTAAATCACACGTTTGAGCAAAACCTAAAATATCTTGTACACTAAAATTCATATATATCCCCCTAGCCTAATTATAAGATATATTATTAATTATTTCAAAATTTATTGACGATGTATTTATACTAATCAACATCATGTCTAGAAAGAATTTGAGCTGGTGTTTTTCTAATTGTATTAAATACTGGTAATAATCCAAATACTAAATTGAATATATAGACAAGAATAATACTAATTAAATAAGTAAAGATATTTACCATAAATAAGTTTTTAATAAATTCTATAGATGATACAGAATATAATATATAAGTCATAAATGATATACCTAAGATACTAGCAATAGTTGTTATTGCTAATATTTCACCTGCAAACATTTTATAAATATCACTTTTCTTTAAACCAATCGCTCTATATATTCCTACTTCTTTAATTCTCGATAAGAATGATGATCTAATCATTAAAACTATTTCGATTAAAGATACTCCTAAAATAATGCTAGATAATATCAAAGTAGACACCATACTATCTTTTTTTAATTTTAAATAATTATCTTTTGCATAATTATAAGCATCTTTGACATTATATTTTTGATTTTGCATAAATGATAAAGCTTTATCTTTATTATTACTATATATAGCTAAATTACTAGCATTATTAATTAAATCATACTTAATCGTATTACTATTTGTAAGATATATATTATAAAAAGTATCAGTAATATTCTCATAATATCCCACTACCTTTAATTTATGATTATTTATTTTAATATTAATTTTCTTATTTAAAGGCATTTCATAACTTAAATTGCTATTTACTACTATTTCATAATCATTACTAGGAAGTCTTCCTTTAGTAAGTTTAACATATTTATCTAAATAAAAGTTATAATCACTATAAATATAATTATTTTCTACTCCCATATCATCTTTATTGTTATTCGCAACAATATTAATAAACATATCTTTACTAGCATACATATTTGGTTCATTATCATCACTAATTCCTACTATAGTAAGAGTTAAATTGTTTTGCAAAGTAACTTCATGATTTAGATAATCTTCTAGTGCACCAAACCCAGCTTCGGTAGCATACATATTATTTTCAATAAATTTATTTAAAGCCATTTTATCTACTACTATTTCTAAGTTATTTTCAGGATATCTCCCTAAAATAATACTATTTTTATTTAAATTATTGATATCAGATAAAGAGACACTAATATTACTATCAGAATATGCTGTTTGTAAATATTTATCGTAATGTATTTTTAAATTAATTAAACTATTACTAGGCAAAATATAATCTATAACATCATTACTTTCTAATGCTAAATAATCATCTACTTTTATATTTTTTACTGGCGTAATTAAATAATTTTTATTCATTGTAATAAAATCTTCATCTTTAATATTTAAAGTAGCAAATATCGATGCAATTGAATAGAAAATAAACATACCAGATAGAAAGAAACCACCGAGTAATATTTTCTTTAATACTGGATAATTAATTACTTTTTTAAAGCCATATGGAATGAATGATGCTAGATGAAAAATACTACTATAAGATGTCTTTAAATTTTGATTACTTATCTTATTCATATCAAAATCTAAATTATCTGTTGACTTAAGATTTATTTTTTGATAATGATCATCAATTAATTCAATGTGCGAATTATTTTCTACGACTTCTATTTTTTCTTCAGTTTTACTATTTACATAAATATTACCATTTTTAAAAACTATATTTAAATCTAATGGTTCATTATTATTTCGATAAATATTAATATTGACATTATCTTTATTTATTTTTTGAATATCTTTATAATCTTTTAAATAAATATGATTCTCTATTTCATAATCAAGCGACGATGAATCTTTATTATCATAAACTTTTGTAATAGTACCATCTTTAAGTTCCACAATTTTACTTGCATAAAATCTAGCTAATTCTTCTTCATGAGTTACAAGTATTACTAAAGTATTATTAGAAATACTTTTAATAATATTCATAATCTCTAAACTTACTCTACTATCTAAGTTACCAGTTGGTTCATCCGCTATAATTATTTTTGGATTTTTAACTAAGGCTCTTGCTATTCCTACTCTTTGTCTTTCACCACCAGACAACATACTGGCTGGTCTATTTTTAAATCTCTTTAACCCCACTTTATCTAAAACATATAATACTCGTTTTTCTATCAATTCTTTATCTTTAATACCAATTAATTTTAAAGATAGCGAAACATTATCAAAGACTGATAAATGATCTACTAATTTATAATCTTGAAAAATATAACCAATATTTAAATTTCTTATCTTATCTATTTTATAACTACTTTTCTTAGTTATTTTCATCCCATTTACATAAATATTACCACTTGATACTTTATCTAGACCACCGATAGCATTTAAAAGAGTTGTTTTACCACTACCTGATGGACCAAGAAGAGCAACTAAACCAGTTTCAGGAAAATTAATCGTTGCATTATTTATGACATGAATTTGATTTTTACGATATCTATTAAAATATTTATTTACACTTTCTAACTTTATCATAATTAAATCCTTTCTCCATATGTTTTAATAATGGAATTTTTAAATATCTTTCTACCATATCTTAAAGACATTAATACTGATAAAATAATTAATATCAAAAATACTAATAAAAATTCTTCTATTCCTATATATTTAGTCATAGTTTGGAAATATTCAAAATTAATAATATTTTGCTTAATTAAATAGATAAAGATTAGAAAGATGCTATAAGTTAGTATTGCTAAAGTAGTAAGTTCGCCCATTAAAATACTTACACATACTTGTTTTGTACCACCTAATGTTCTTAAAGTTGTATAATAACTATTTCTTGATTTATATATTATTTTCATAATAAAATAAGTAATAAAGAATAAAGTTAAAACTAAAATAATAGTAACAATTAATCTAAATATTCTAAATATTTTTAAAGCAAGTTCAGTTTCACTACTTTTACTAAGTCTTAAACTTAAAGTATTATAATTTAAATTATTTAATTCTTCTAAAGTATTATCTAAATCTTTTATTTCTTTAATATAAACACTTACTTGATAATTATTTTGATGAAATAATTCTTGATAATCTTCATTATTTAAATAAACAATATATTCATCTTCATTATACTTAGTATCTAATAATTTCTTAATATTATCTTTATTATACAATTTAACTATTTTATAATCATGAGATTCATCTACATAGATGTTTTGGGTATTAATAGTTAAAGTTTTATTTAAACAATTATTATTTTTACAATATACATTAAGATTTTCATTTAAATAAACATTACCTTTAGCTACTTTATCACTAGAAATAATATTTAAATATATTTCTTCACTATTTAAATATTGTTTATTAATTTGATAACTTATTCTGATATAATTTTTATTTAAATTATCTTCTATTTTACTAAGTAAATTATCAGTAAAAGAAAACTTAACACTATAATCATTTTCATTTTTATCATAAATAATTCCTACTACTTTAAGATTATCTATTATCATAATATCATCTAAAGTAAATGTATCATTTAATAATTCTTCTTGCATATCACTTAAATACCAGTTATCAGGGTGCCCAATAATAACAATTTCATTATCTTTATCTGGAAGTCTTCCAACATCTACTTTAGTAATTTTTGTTCTATTTATTTTTCCATCAATATATAAATTACTATTATTATTTATATATAAAGTATAATCATTGATCAAATCATTTTTAGTTATATAATCAATATTTTTATTAGCTTCTATTAATTTATAATCTTCTTCAGTAAATGGTGTTTTATCCTTTTTATTTAAAACTATTCTTTTATCAGAAGAGTCCTCAAAAAAATTATTAAAATTACTTAATTCTTCATATTCAGATATTTTAAAACCACCATAATTACTAATTAAAGTTATGGTTATTAGCATAAATATTATAAACATTAAAATAAATTTAACGGGAATATTAAAAGCATTACGAATTCCTAATCTAAGTTTACTTATAAATGTTATATCATTAACATCTTTTTCTTTTATATCTTTATCTAAATTGATTTTATTTAATACTTTATTTTCTAAAATTTTACCATCATGCATTCTAATAAGTCTTGTAGCATATTTTTCTATCTCAGCTTTATTATGAGTTACGACAATAACTAATTTATCTTTAGAAATTTCATGAAGTAACTTTAAAATACTAGCAGATGCGGCACTATCTAGAGCTCCGGTTGGTTCATCAGCCACTATTATAGGGGTATCATTGGCAAGAGCTCTTGCTATTGCTACTCTTTGCTTTTGGCCACCTGATAATTTTGAAACATGAGTATTGCGATATTTTTTTAAACCTACTTTATTAATTAATTCATTAATATATTTTTTAACATCTTTTTTATTCTTGCCATTCATAAGCATAGCAAGTTCAATATTTTGATAAACAGTATAACTATTAACTAAATTAAAGTTTTGAAAAATATTACTAACATATTTTCTTCGATATTCTAAATAATCATCTTCAGTATAATGACTAGTCTCTTCACCATTAATAAACATTTCCCCATCTTCATAAGTATCTAAACCAGATAAAACATTTAAAAGGGTTGACTTACCAGAACCTGATTCACCTGTAATAACCACAAATTCACCTAAAAATAATTCTAGATTCACTTTACTAAAACCAGTCGCTATAACACCATCTTGATAATAAAATTTTGAAACATCTTTTAACTTTAACATTATACTCACCTTTCATAATTATATAGCAAATAGAATTTTTATACTACTTCTCTTTGCTTAAAAATATATTTAAGTACAAATAATGTAAATATGCAATACATTCGACAAAACTTGTCAAAATAAGTGTAAAGTATTTACCATTATAAAAAAATCTAGTAATTGTTTCCAATGAATTTCTTTCTTTTAAGTTCAAAAATTTTGACCTTAAATTATTTGCTTAAATTCAAATAAATTTTTAGTTTTAATTTGAAACCACAAATTTTGAAATGTATTTACAATTAATTATTAAAAGTTATAACATTTGAAGTCCCAATTTGGGACTTCAAGTTTATTTTCTAAATTTTTAACATCTGATATTTAAATTTGAGGTTACAAATTGTGACCTCAAGGCATTTACGTTTATTGTAGTTATTATTATATGAATCATATTTGGTTTCAATTTGAAACCAAATATACTAACTTTTTTACTTCCTCACAAGTTGTAATGTTTATTTTTTAGTCACAAATTGTGACTAAAACATCTTACTTCATCTAAGATTCCAAAATGAAACTTTAGATTTTTTGATAATACAAAATATAAATTCTTATATCGTCTTATATATTTTTTATTTTATTAAGTAAAGCATCAATTACTTCTTTATCTTCTAATTTATTGATAGAAAATGTTTTACTACCTATGTGATTTAATGATGTACCACAATGATAGATAGTTTTTTTATCTAATATAATATATCTATCGTGAAATGTATTATTATAGATTACTTTTAAATTATCATATTGTTCATTATATTTCTTTATATCTATTTCTTTTAATAAACATTTTTCTTTACATATTATAGTTGTATTTACTTTAATATTTCTTATCATATCTAACATATTTTTATCAGCATAATTATCTATTATGATTAATTCTTTTTTTGCTTCTTTTATTATATCTAATATCTTAGAGTATGCATCGTATATCTGCCCATTAAAATATATTTCATTACTTTTTCTTTTCTCTTCAAATTTATTAAATGATTCTTGTAATAATTTGATATCTTCATCATGTTTAATTACTAAATTGTTAATATATTTTTGCTCAATTAATTCATTAGAAATATATTTTCGCATTAAAACAAAAGCATCCATAATTGCAATACTTACTTTTATAGCAACATCAGATTTTAAAATAGTAGCAAGCATCGCTACTCCTTGTTCGTTAAATACACGCGGTAAGTATTTTCTGTGTGTTCCTCTTCCGTTTTTTTGAGTTTTTAAGGTCGAAATTTTCGACCTTAAAAAGTTCCATTCATTATCGGACAATAGCCAAGAGAATCTTTCTGGAAATTTTTCTGGATTATTTCTTACAGCTTCATTAATTCTTTTTGTTTCTACACCATAAAGATTTGCTAAATCACTATCTAGCATTACTTGTTTACCCCTAATTTCATAAATCATATTAGTTATGTTTTTATCATTTACAGTTAAACTATTCATACCAATTCCCCCTATCTAGTTTAATTGTAAATTAACTATACTACTACGAACACATATTTGTCAATAATATTTTTAAAAAAAAGAATTAACTTAATAATTTTGCTAATTCTTCTTTTTCATTTTGCAATTTTTCTTGTTCTTTTGCAACTAAATCTTTTGGAGCCTTACTGACAAAATTTTGATTATTTAAAAGTCCTTCTCTTTTCTTAATAGAATTTTTTAATTCTTCAATTTGTTTTTCTTTTAAAGCTTCTTCTTCTTTACTAACCACTTTTTCATAATAGATAACTGCTTCATAATTTTTAGAATTTACTTTAAATTTAGTAATATCTAAATCTTTATCTATTAATTTTTCTTTTAATTTTAACATCTTGATAATTAAATCATTACCTGAATTTAATTTAACTTGATATGTTTTACTTATATTATTTTCTTTTATTGTAGTTCTAAAGTTTTTAATAAATTCAATTGTATCATCAATTAATAATTCTTCTTCTTTGAATATTTGTTTTTTATCATATACTGGATAACTACTAACCATAATATTTTCCGCATCTTTAACTGGTAAATATTCATAGATAGCATCAGTTACATAAGGCATAAATGGATGTAACATTTTTAAAATACAAGTTAAAGTATATAAAAGCGTACTCTTAGTATTATTATCATCTATACTAAATTTAGCCATTTCAATATAATTATCACAGAAATCATTCCAAATAAATGAGTATATTATCGCATTAACATTATTAAATTCAAATTTTTCCATATATTTAGTTACATCTTTAATCGTATGGTTAAGTTTAGTTAAAATCCATTTATCAGCATCGTTTAAATTTTCTAATTTTATTTCTTTAACACTCTCAATATTCATTAAAACAAAACGAGAGGCATTCCATAATTTATTAATAAAGTTCCAAGTTGATTTTAATCTTTCTTCATCAAACCTTAAATCCATTCCTGGTGCAGTTGTAGTTGTTAAATAATATCTTAAGGCATCAGCACCGTATTTTTCGATCATATCCATCGGATCTACACCATTACCTAAAGATTTACTCATTTTTCTTCCTAATTTATCTCTAATTAAACCATGAATTAAACAATGCTCAAAAGGCCTTTTATCAGTAAATTCTAGACTTTGGAAAGTCATACGACATACCCAGAAAAAGATAATATCATAACCAGTAACTAGCGTATTCGTTGGAAAATAACGTTTATACAAATCAGTCTCATCTGGCCAACCCATTGTTGCAAATGGCCAAAGCGCAGAAGAAAACCAAGTATCTAACACATCTTCATCTTGTTTCCATCCATCACCCTTAGGTGCATCCATACCTACATATACTTCATCATCCTTATACCATGCTGGTATTTGATGTCCCCACCAAAGTTGACGCGAGATACACCAGTCATGACAATCACTCATCCAATTATTCATAATTTTTTCAAAGCGTGGTGGAATAAAGTTTACTTTATTATCTTTATCTTTTTGATTTTCGACTACTCTTTTTGCTAGTTTATCCATTTTAACAAACCATTGAAGGGAAAGATATGGTTCAACCATCGCATCAGTACGCTCAGAATGCCCAACAGAGTGAGTAATTTCTTCTATTTTAATAAGTAGCCCTTGAACGTTCAAATCATTTATTAACTTTTCACGACAAGAAAAACGATCCATACCAACATAACCCATAGCATTTTCATTCATAGTGCCATCTTCATTTAGGACTTTAATACGTTCTAAATTATGTCTTAACCCTACTTCAAAGTCATTTGGATCATGAGCAGGAGTAATTTTAACAACACCAGTACCAAACTTTGGATCAGCATGTTCATCACCAATTATCGGAATTAATTTACCCACAATAGGTAAAATAACATTTTTACCAATTAAATCTTTATAACGTTCATCATCTGGATTAACAGCTACAGCAGTATCACCAAATAAAGTTTCTGGTCTCGTTGTAGCTACTTCTAAATAATCTTCAGTTCCTTCAATATAATATTTAAGATGATAAAAAGCTCCCGGAACATCTTTATATATTACCTCTTCATTAGATAAAGCTGTTTTAGCAACTGGATCCCAATTGATTATTTTTTCACCACGATAAATTAAACCTTCTTCATATAATTTAACAAAAACATATCTTACAGCTTTAGCCATCCCTTCATCTAAAGTAAATCTTTCTTTTGATAAATCAACTGATAGGCCAAGTTTTGCCCATTGTTCATGAATAATGTTTTTATGTTCATCAGTCCATTTAAAGCACTCTTTTAGGAACCCTTCTCTTCCAAGTTCATACTTATTAATACCAGCTTCTTTAATTCTAGCAACTACTTTAGCCTCAGTAGCAATTGCAGCATGATCAGTACCTGGAAGCCATAAACAGTCATAACCTTGCATTCTTTTAAAACGAATTATAATATCTTGTAATGCTGTATCCCAAGCATGACCTAAATGTAATTTACCAGTTACATTAGGAGGGGGTATAACTATTGAATATGGCTTTTTTGTTGTATCACCACATTCAAAATAATGATGATTAAGCCAACTTTCATATCTATTTTTTTCAATTAATTCATGATTATATTTAGTATCTAACATTTTCTTACACCTAACTTTCTAATAACTTCATCTTCACGATTAATTAGTCTTTCATTCATCTCATCATAAACATCTTGCTTTAATTTCAAAAATAATTCTTTATTGTCTAAAACTTTAACTTTAGAAAACCACAAATCTAAATATTTCTTTTCTTTTAATAACTTAACACTATCTTTATAATTAAAATCATAGATAAAACCACATAAAGTAATAAAGCCATCCGTTTTCTTTTCATTACTAATTCTTTTTATTAATCTCTTATTTAAAATATCTTCTAAATAACTAGGACTAATTTCATTTTTAGAAAATATTGGATGTCCTTTTAAATAAACTACATAATAAATATCAATTTTATCTAAATCTCTAATTAAATTGACAAACATAGTAGTTCTTTCATCAAATTGGGGAATATCCGCTGTATAACGACTATGATAATATATAGCATTTTTAATTATTTCATCATTATCTCTTGTAATTACATAATCTTTTATATGGCCTTCATTAAATAAATATTCTACCCCATAAGCAGCATGATCAAATATAAAATCAGAAAAACTATCATGTAATTTTACTTGATAAAAACGCCCAATATCATGTAATAAAGCAATAATCATTATAAGTTCAGTGTCTTCTTTATTTAAATTCATTTTGGCTGCTAATTCTTTTGCAAGATCAACAACTCGAAATGTATGCTCTATTTTGGAATTAATATTAGCATTATTTTTATCAAATTGTTCTACATATTCTTTAAATGCCTTTATTGCAAAATCCATATTTTAACCTCCCTTTCAAATAAAAAAGATGGTTACCAAAGGGTGAGAATATCTCACGGTACCACCTTTATTTTAACTTCAAAATTATAACGCATTTCTGCTTTTATACTCTAGAAGCAACAAATAATATTATTTCTTAATTAGTTTACACCTTCCACTAACTCTCTTTATAATACTTTAATATATTCCTCTTCCATCAACATATAAATTTCTTAAAATATTTTAACAAATATACTTTATTAATTCAAGTAGCTTACTATATTATCGCCAATTTTCACTGCTATTTGATTATTTTCTTCTCTTATAGTTAATTTTCCAGTACTACCAGTACTATTTATATTAATGCTTTTTATATAATTACTATTTAAATTATTATAAATATATACCATATTATTCATAAGTAAACCAATGTAATCATTATATAAAGCATAATCACTAAAATTCAAATTATTTAAATATTCTAATCCCTCATAATCATATATTTTAATACGATTATTAGCTTTAGTTATAATATATTTAGAACTATAATCAATAATTGGTTCATTATAATAACTACTTACAATTGAATCATTTTTATCTATTAAACACCATTTATTATTTTTTAAAGCAATAAAATCATTTACTTTTAAATAATCATCACTTACATTATTTAAAATACCTAAAAAATCATATTCAAATGGTATAACAGGACTTAAAGCATCACCAATACTTAATGCTCCCCATAATTTATTTTCATTTTGTAAAATATATATATCTTCTTCTACTTTAGTATTGTAATTTTTTATTTGTAAATATTTTTGCAAAGCAGTTCCACTAGAAACATTAACTAAATATGTTAAAACACCATCTTTAATAAAAGTAAACTTATTGTTATTATTAACTTTAGTTAACTTTCCATCTTTATAATAATTAATTCCATATTCATTATCTGTTATCGTTGTAGTTGCTAAATCACATTTTGTTGTTTTACATTCATATTTACTAATTAATTCATTATTATCATCATAAAACCATAATTTATTTTCGTAATAAAAATCATGACCAGGATTTTCATCCAAAGGATTTTTACCAACTTTAACAAATGCACTAATAACAGTTAATGGTGTAAATATTAAAAGTAAAACAACAATAGTAATTAAAACTGGTTTTTTATCCTTCATCAGTTGTTCCATTTTCTACAGGGCCAACATTAGGATCAGTAACTTGATTATTTTCTGGTGCAATTTCAGCTCCATCTTTATCATAGTTATGTGGCGTACCATTTATAGTAATTGTAAATCCTTTATTAGCATTGTCAGTAAATTCCCATTTACTTCCTTTAACATCTAATTCTTTTAATAATTTACCTTTATTACTATCATAACCATATACATTTAATTTATTATTAAATATACCAACATAATAATTAGTAAATGTTTTTAATTCATCAAATCTCTCATTTACATGATTAAATTTACTATCATATAAACTATAAGAATTGTCTTTATCAACTAATATATAATAATTATTAGATAATTCTATACTTTTGTAATTAAAGCTTACTTTACCTGTTGCTTTTTCACTAGTTATTTCAATAACACCTAAATTACCTTTATTTGCCCCTGTTGCACTAGTAGCTTTAACAAATAATGAGTTAGTATATATTTGTTTTACTTCACTATCTAAAGCTTTTGAATCAATAAATTCTATTTTACTATATGTTCCTTTAGTTTTACTAGTTTTCAAATCATATAAATATATCTTACCATCATTACTTGTATAATTATCATAAATAAATACATATTCATTATTATAAATACCACTAGTAGTTTCTTTTTCAGTATAAATATGACATTTATTTAAACTAGGATCTTTATCAGTTAAATTATTTTTATTAGTACAAGTATATGTACCTAATAAATCTTTTTTCTCTTCATCACGATAGAAATAAATTTTACCATCAAAGTAATTCATATATTTTAAATTACTACTTACTTTACCTTCAACTAAATTTAATGTTTGTGTCTTATCACCAATAGTTACAGATATCTCATCATTATTTATGGTTACTTCATATGCTTTTTTAGTTTCTACTAAACGATTATCTTTATCATAAACATATTTTTTAACATAATCTGTACTATCTAATCTAATACCATCTTCATATAATTTATTAAGTTCATTATCTCTTAAATATAATTTTTTAGAATTAACTAAAGAAATTAAATTACTATGTAATCCAATATAATCATAACCAGATAATAATTCTTTATTACTATAATTATATAAACTATATGAACTACCATTAGATATAACTACATAATTTTTATTAACACTCATAATATTACTAGAAAATGCACTACTTATTTTTTTATCACTAGTATCAATTATATATGTTTTATCTTTATCTTTAGCAATTAAATAAGAAAGTTCAGTATTAATAATTCCTAAATTATCATAATTAGGTTTAATTAAATATTCATAACCAGTACTTTTTATTTCCATTAAACCATATTTACTATTATCATCTTCTACTACAGCTAAATCATCTGTACCGTATGTTTTTATAGTTTTTAATTTTAAATCACTTTCGCCTTTTTTAATATCATAAATTACAATATCTTCTCCATCTTTAACAAAGACATAATTATCATGATATATTTGACTTGTTTTTTCTATTTCTTTATCATTTTCATCAACTGATATTATTCTTTCAAATGTATCTGTAGAATAGTCATTTTTAGCTACCATACATTTATCGCTATTTTTATTTTTACATTCATAAGTACCAATTTCTTTTTCACTTTTATCTAAAAAAATTAACTTACCATCTTCATAACGATAATTATCCTTTTCCACTACAACAGGTTTTTCTTTAGGTTTGTCAGATTCTGTTTTTCTAAACACAGTAAAATATAAAATCAACCCAATAATAAGTAATAAAACTACTACACTAATGACAATGATAATTGTCTTTTGTTTTTTAGTTAATTCATCCCACTTTTCTTTAATTGATTTCTTATTTTTCTTTGGCTTTTTTTCTTCCTTTTTAACAGCATCTAAAATTTCGATATTAGCATCTTCTTTTTTTGATTTATCATTGTCTACTTCAATGATTTCATTTTCATAATCAAACTCATTCATATTTACACTCCTATATTCTAAAGTGATTATAGCATATTTTTCTTATTATGAAAAGTATATATTTAAATATAGAAAAAGGAGACATATATTAGTCTCTAATTATTCTTGAACATCTAGTATATATGGATTAGATTTAGTACCAGAGCCACTTGCTATTTTTACACTTGACTCAAGATAGAAAACAGGACGCGCACCTAACTCAAGAGTCAAAGTGCTGGCGTTCAGTGCGCCGTCATCATTCACCCGCCGGGCCGCAACATACGCCCAAGAAGCCGCACCAAAGGAAGCAAAGCGAGTCGTCAACCATTCAAGATTTGGTGATGTGTTATATTCATCTTTTTGGAAATGTACCCAACTATTTTTTATATTTGTATCATTTCCTGGATTTCCTCCTGTATATGCATAATCTATATCATGCATATACATTAATCCTATTTTGGCATTTGTACTTTTACTCCATGTATATTCTTTTTCTGTACATGGATTATCACTACTACATGTTGTTTGTGTTTCCTCATCTGGCCATATTCTTTTTGTTTTCGTCTTTCCTGTTTCTATTGCATACATTTCATTTCCGTTAAACGCTACTAAGCTTGATGTATTATTTGTATCTCCATACATCCAGTTATGATCTCCTATTAAATTGTACCATTCAGTATCTTGTGACATATATTCATATTCACCATTATTTATAAAAATTGGATTCCCATTTGATGCTTCACCATTTAGTCTCTTATACATATCAGTATTTGGCCATTCACATGTTTCTCCTAGACAGTCTGATATTAGATTTTTTGTATTCCATTTAAATTTATTTGTTTCGCCTTCTTTTAAGAATGTTTCTTTTAATAAATATAATTGTCCTTCTTCGGTTACTCCTATTATTCTATACATATATTTATCTATTCCATCTGGTATACTATCTCCATCACTATTTGTTTCATTTGTACATTCACTTAAATTACTTGTTCCAAAACATATCCAATTTGGTACGTCATCTGTTCCTTGATATCTATACATATCTCCTTGTATATCTGAACTTAAATTTTTATTTGAATCATTCTCTCTTAATATATTTATTGTTCCTTTATAATCAAAATAAACTGTACAATATACTGTCTTATTTGTAGTTAATGTTATTTTACCTTCTTCATATGTGACTGCTTCTTTTATTTCATCACCATTATTATCTATACATTTAAATTCTTTAAATTTATAACCATTACCTGGCCACGTATCACTATTATATTCTTTATAACCATTTTCATTTTGTATCATTATGGCAAATGATTTATTTTTATTTACAATTTCTTTTAACTTTACTTCAGGCAATGGCTTATTTTCTTTATTTATATTTTGATATATAAATAATCCTCCAATTATTATTACTACAATTACTATTAAACATTTTAAATATTTTTCTTTCATAATCTTATCCTCTCTTTATATGTCGTATCATTGCACTTTATTTTATAAGATTATTATATAATACCCCCCCCGAGAGTCAAGAATTTTTGAAATTTTTTTTCAAACAAAAAAGCATATTGGTGTTTTTCGTTATTTCAAAACTTCTAAAACTAGACATTATATATGTAATGGATCAATATCTATTTCTAAGTTTACTTTATTTTCATTTAAATAAATATTATCGAGTTCTTTTAAAATATGCATTAATTTATTATCAAAACGATACTTAATAACTATTTGAAAGCGATAATTATTATTAAGTTTAAATAAATTAGCAGTAGTTGGTCCTAAAATAATAGATTCTTCAGCTATATTATTTTTTAAATAATTACATATTTTAGTAGCATGTTCTAAAGATGTTTTATAATCACTAGATACTATTTTTAAACTAACTAAATAATAGTATGGAGGATATTTAAGAATTTTTCTAATATTCATTTCATAATTATAAAAACTATTAAAATCATTATTTTTAACACAATTTAAAACATAATTATCAGGATTATAAGTTTGGAGTATTACACTTCCAGGATAACTACTTCTTCCGGCTCTACCACTAGCTTGGTATAAAAGAGAAAATGTTTTTTCATTACTACGAAAATCAGGAATATTTAAAGAATTATCAGCGTTAATAATACCTACTAAAGTAACAAAAGGAAAATCGAGTCCTTTACTAATCATTTGTGTACCTAGTAAAATATCATATTCATGATTTTTAAATGATTCAATTATTCTTTCATGAGCGCCTTTTTTTGTTGTTGTATCTTGATCCATTCTAATAACTCTAGCATCAGGTATTATTTTTTTTAGTTCTGCTTCTACTTTTTCCGTACCTAAGCCTAAATAATTTAGGCCATCTTCGCCACAATTAGGACATTTTTCTTCTTTAAATGTAGTATAACCACAATAATGGCACCTTAAATTATTAGTAGATTTATGATAAGTCAGTGTAATATCACAATTAGGACATTTATAAGTAAAACCACAATTAGAACAATTTATTGTTGTAGAATATCCTCTTCTATTAAGTAAAATTATGGCTTGCATATGATTATTTAAAATATTATTAAGATTTTCAATTAATTCATCACTAAAAATAAAATTACCTTTTTTAATTTCACTAACCATATCAATTATTTTAACTGTTGGTAAAGTACCTTCACCTGCTCGTTTAGTTAAATGGAGATGCTTATATACTCCCTTTATCGCTCTTGCTCGCGTCTCTAAAGTAGGAGTCGCACTACCTAAAACTAATGGACAATTGTGATATTCACATCTCACTTTGGCAATATCTATCGCATTATATCTTGGCATATTATCTTGTTTATAAGTATCACTATGTTCTTCATCAATAATAATAATACCAATATTTTTTAAAGGAGTAAAAATAGCCGAACGAGTGCCCACTACTACTTTAACTTCTCCTCTAATAATTTTTAAATATTCATCATATTTTTCACCACTAGATAAAGCACTATGAAAAATAGCAACATTTTCACCAAACCATTCATAAAAGCGATCTACTACTTGCATAGTTAAAGATATTTCTGGCACTAACATAATGGCTGTTTTACCTTTTTTTATTACATCTTCAATTAAATTTAAATATACTTCTGTTTTACCAGAACCAGTAATACCTTCTAAAAGAAAAGTTGTATTATTTTGCGTATTTTTAATAGTATTAAAAGCATTTAATTGTTCTTCATTTAATTTATTTTTAACTAAATTAATATTAGATTTTTTATTAATCCTGTATTCTTGTTCTTTTACTTCTTTAATTAATTCTTTTTCTATTAAAGCTTTTACTACATAAGATGCATAATCTTTTTTAAGTACCTTATCAGTATTTATTAATTCTTTTAATAATAAAGTTTGTTTAGTTTCTTTTTTTTGTATTTTTAAATATTCATTTATTTCATCTTTACTTTTATTTAAAACAAGATAAGTTTTATAGTAATTATAATCAGTATTATTATCTTTTATTTTAAGAGATGATGGTAACATAGTTTGATAAGCACTAATTAAAGGACATAAAGTTTTTTCTTGCAAATAATGGCCTAGTCTCATTAATTCATCATTTAATATTAATTCTCTATCTACAACATCTATTATTTCTTTTAATTCATATTCTTCATTATAAATATTCTTTATTTGCATAACAAAACCATTGATAACTTTACTACCGAATGGTACTTTTACTTTCATACCGACATTTATAATATTAATTAAATGTTCTGATATTTTATAAGTAAAATATTTATCAATTTTTTTGGTTGGATATTCAATTAAAACTTCTGCATACATAATACTTTCCATAACTAAATTATAAAATATATTTAATAAAAAAGAAATAACTTATTTGGTTATTTCTAATTTTAAATTATCTTTATATTTTGTATAACATTCTTCATCATTATTATCAATTGCTATATGATAATCGCCTTTTTCTTTAACAGTTAATTTTAATTTAATTAAGTCATTAATATTATCAATATTATCTGCACTCATTTTTTCTAAATTTAATTTTAAATACCAATTAGTTTTATCATGAGTTTCATTTAATTCTTTAACATTATAATTAAAAACTTCTAAATTATCTAAACTATAATCTAAATATTTTATAACATTATTTGGATCACTTTCATCATCTTTAGATATCTTAATAGTAGGACAAATACTAACTTTACTATCTTTAGTATCTAAACTTAAATTGACATATATAACATCATTTAAATTATATTCTTTACCATTTAATGTAACTTCACTTTTTTTACTACCACAAGATGTTAAAAGAAATAAGCTTAAAATCAATACCAACAATTTCTTCATTTAATCACCTAGTATTTTTAACCTTCTGCTGCAATACATTCATCATCAACAAAATGGCAACCATAATCAGCTTGACCAATTTGTCCATCAGCAAAGCCTTTTTTACCATCCATGGTAAGAATTACCCATTGATGAGTATCGCCATTTTCATTAGCATGAGTTATATTTGTAAATCCCATTTGCTCTAATATAAGTATTAATGTTCTTGTAGCTCCAGCACATGTATATACACCTTTAAAAAATAATCCATATGCTGTTCTATAATCAGGATCTTGATTAGTGTAAGTCGCCTTTTCAACATATTTGTTAACTCTCTCTGCTGCAGCTCGAACTCTTTCTAATTGTGTCCCACCTTTAGAATTAATTTCATCAGCAATTTGTTTAGCTACTTTTGTAGCTTGATCATCTTTGTTACAAGCATCTTTATCATTTGATTTATATCCATGCTTTTTTAATTTTGCAGTATAAGTACATCCAGATGTTGAGCCACTACTAGAACTACCAGATGAACCACTACCAGATGAACTACTTGAACTTGATCCAGTGCTAGGTTTTGTAGTTGTAGTTGTAGTTTTCTTTTTAACAGTAACTGTCATTTCTTGTTCAGCTCTATTACCACTTTTATCTTCAGCATAAATTTTTACTTTATAAGTACCTGCTTTTTTAGTATCAACTTCACCTTCAACTTTTACTTCAATATCGCCATCTACTTCATCTTTAGCAGTAATACCTTTAAGTAAGTCTATGGTATCTCCTACGGTGATAGTTTGATTTTTAACTCCTTCTAATACAGGAGCAACAGTATCTTTAATAGTAATAACTATCTCTTTTTTATTTTCAATTACTTCTGTTTCTTCTTTAAATACTTTATAAGTATAAGTTTTATTTAAATAAATATCTATTTTAGTTTCGCCAATTACAAAAGTATAAGTATCTCCTTCTTTAAATACCTCATCATTAATTGTTATTTTTACTTCTGTACCTTTAGCAAGTTTATCTTTATCAATTAATTTACTTTCTAAATCTTCATAGGTCCAAGTAGTATTATTATCTACTTCTTCTTTATAATCTATAATAGCCATACTATTTTGTTTAGATATTTCTTTTATTTTATTTTCATATTTTACAGTTGCCTTTTTATTATACATAAAAAGATATGTACCAACTCCTGCTAATATTACTAGTAATATTATAATAATAGTAACCACTATTATTATAGTCTTTTTTGATTTGTTTTTAGGTTTTTCTCCCTCTTTTACTTCTGTTATTTTTTCACTTTTAGCCTCTTTTTTCATTTTATTACCATCCTTTTCTATTATATCCATCTTCTCTAATATTATTTTAGTTCGTTCAAATTATTATGACAATATAAAAAGGAGAATATTTTACTCTCCTTGACATTTGATTTTCACTTTTTAATGTAAAGATATTATTTTAAGTTTTCTAAATAAAGAATGGCATCTTTTAATGTTTTAACTTTAACTATTTCGATCTTTAAATTTCTTTTCTTTTTTATCTTTAATGCCTCTTCATAATTTTCTTCTGGACATAAAAATATATCAGCATGTTTTCGTTCGGCTCCTAGAACTTTATATTTAACTCCATCTATTTCTTCAACTACCCCATCACTAGTAATTGCTCCTGTACCTACAATATTAAGACCATGGGTAATATCTTCATCAGTTAAAGCATTATAGATAGCAAGACTCATCATCAAACCACCACTACTACCAGATTCATTACTTTTCATCTTTACTGATACTGGTATTTCTGTTTTATATTCATATGCTTCACTAAAAGCAACTCCTATTTTTAAAGAATCATCTTTTTCTTTATAAATAATAGCGTATCTTTCATATTCTTTTTTATCATGCTTAACTTGAACTTTAACTTTATCATTTTCTTTTAAAGTATTGATATAAGCTCTTAGTTCATCTAAATTTTTAACTTTTTTATCATTAACACTTATTATCTCATCACCAATTTTTATATTAGTTTTAGCATCTTCACTAATATAAATAACTCTACTAATAGTTTTAGTAATATCAATACTATAATCAGATTCTCTAAAAGCTGATATTATTGCATTATCTATTCCTTCATTTAAATATTCTTTTCCAACTTCAATAACTTCATCATAACTATTATCATTAGTAATTTCTTTTAAAGGTACTAAATCCCAATCAGGTAATATATAAGAAAGTAATATAAATGGTGCTGTTCCCTTCATTGCTGTAACATAACTCATCGATAAAGTTCCTTCTTCCGTATATTTTTTATCTATAACTACCCGATCTTCTAAATTAATTGTACCCCCACTTTTATAAATAACATATGGATATTCATAATAAAATACAAAAATTAAAATACTCATGACAATTAAAAATTTATAATTCTCTTTGAAAAATTTTTTAATTTTCTCATATAATTTATTAAACATTATATCACCTTAATTCATTATAACACTTTGGAGTTTAATTATGAATAAACTAAAAAAAATTTTCACAATAATTTTATTATTTACCTTTATCTATTTATTATTTAAATATAATTTTATTTTACAAACTTCTATTAATGATGCTGTTATACTTTGGCTTAACAAAGTATTTCCTTCTCTATTTATTATGTTTATCTTAAACGATTTAATTATTAATAGTCATATTCTAGATAATTTATGTAATTTAATTAGTCCCATATTTAATAAAATATATCATGTATCTGGTACTTCTTTAGAATGCTTTATTTTATGTTTATTTAGTGGTACTCCATCATCTGCTTATATTATAAAAGAAATGCTTAATAATAATAGTATTAATGAAAATGACGCTAATAAATTAATTAGTTTTACATTTTTTAGTAATCCTTTATTTTTATATAATATTTTAAGTATTTCTTTTAATAAATTTATTACTTTAAAAATAATTATTATTCATTACATAACTAATTTATTAATTGGTTTATTTTATCGTAAAAATAAATCTAATAATAGTAATAGTAATATAACTATTAAAAATAAAGAAAATATTAATATTATTAAATTAATACCTAATGCTATTAGTAAAAGTTTTAATACCCTTTTAATGATTTTAGGAACAATTACCTTTTATATGATTATATCTAATTATTTACTGAAAATAATACCTTTAAATATCTTTGGAGAAGTTATTTTAAGAGGTATACTAGAAATTACTCAAAGTTTAAATATTTTAACTAATTTAAATATATTAAGTATTATAAAAGAGATAATAGCGTTATCTATTATCTCTTTTGGAGGGCTCTCTATTCATACGCAAATACTTAATATTATAAGTGATACAAATATTAAATATCAAAATTTTTTTAGCGGGAGAATATTACATGTACTACTTAGTACAAATATTTATTTTTTTATTACTATTTTCCTCTATTGTTAAATAATTATTTTCACTTTTTAAATAAGTATTTAAAGATGCATAAGTAATTTCAATATCATCAACGGGATTATTAATATCAATATTATTTTTCTCATTATATGGATTATTATAAACATATAAATTTAATTTAAAATGATAATTATTAGCTAATGAATCTTTATAAAAAGTAAAATCATAACAATTACCAATATCTCCCCCTAAAATTTGCCAAGAAGTCTTTTCTCCTAAAACATTGGTATAAGAAATAAAATATCTAATATCATCTTCACCTAATTCATTTTTATAATTTTCTTTTTTAGTATTTAAAATACTAGTTTTACCATTTAAATAATGAAAATTAATTTTTATATTATCTGTAGTACTATCACTAATACCTATTAATGAATATTTTTCTAAATCACTTTCAATTGTTTTAATTATTTCTGCGCGATTAATTTGATTATTATAAGCAAAATCATTTTTATCAGTTTCATTTTTTAAATCAGTTAGTAATTGAAATAAAAAAGTTAATACTATACTAATTAAAATAATACTTACTAAAAGTTCCATTAAAGACATACCCTTATTATTTAATTTTTTCATACATTACCCTCATCTAATGGTTTAAAATATAAATAACAAGTATCTTTGCCTTGTGAAGTTATTGCTACTTTATTATCAACAAAATCAATTGTTGAACCATTTTTACAACTACTTAATTCCTTTTCTAATATATAACCTTCAGGTAAATCATTAGCAAGTTCATATTCTAAAGATTCTTTATTCCATACCATAAAATAAACTTCAAGATCTGATTTACTATTGGCACCATTATTCTCAGCAAAAGATTTTTTAATATCATATTTATATGTAGATAATAAATATCTATTACGAGAATAAGAATTTAAAAGAAATATCATTAAAGTTAAAAATATAATAAAAAATGTATATATTAATGTTGTTGATACAAAACCATTTTTTTTCATTTTTACACACTTACCCAACTATAAAGATGCTTGCAATTACTATTATTTTGACATGTTTCATATTCAACGGCTAAAATATATTGACAATTAAAATCAACATATATTGTTTTTAAATATGCAAGCATTTCTTCGCTAATTTCCATATACAAACTATTACAATTTTCTGTTTCATTACATTTATTATCGTTTGTACAATTTAAATTACAATTTTTTAAATTATCTATTTTATTTTCCTTCAAAATAATCATTTGTTTTACTTCATAATCTGTTAATAATTTATTAAAATACACTTTTTTTTCTTCACTAGAAAATAAATTATTTGTATCTGTACCAATAGTAGTAAAATATTTGTTTTGATTACTTTCAAGTTCCACTAAAATTGGTTTAATATTTAAATCATCTAAAGTATTTTTTAAATATTGAGTTCGATATATATAGGCAATATCATCATAATCAACTCTCGTTTTTTCAGACTGTAAAACATTATTAAAGGATGAATATAAAAGAAGCAAGGCACTAGTTAGAACAACAATAGCTACAATAGTTTCAACAAAGACAAAGCCATTTTTGTTCATGTATCCCACTTCCCTATTATTAATTATAACTTATGTCTTTATTTTTTACAATGAAAAAAGATATACTAGTTTATTCTAGTATACCTTTAATTCTTCTTACACCAGCTGATGATGATTCTTCTTTAATAATTCTAAAGTGACCTAATACGCCAGTATTTTCAACATGTGGACCACCACAAATTTCTTTTGATAAATTACCAATTGTATAAACTTTAACAATACTACCATATTTGTCATCAAAAGTACCATGTGCCCCCTCAGCCTTAGCTTGTTCATAAGGAATCTCTTCAAATGTAACTGGAGTATTAGTTTTAATCATTTCATTAACCCTATCTTCTACTCTTTTCTTTTCTTCATCAGTTAATTTATGATCACAATTAAAATCAAATCTTATCCTTTCAGTTGTAATATTACATCCCTTTTGCATAACATCTTTGCCATATATTTCTTGTAGTGTAGCAAGAAGTAAATGCGCTAAAGTATGATATTTAGTTGATTCAATAGAATGATCAGCTAAACCACCTTTAAATGATCCAGCATCAATTGTTCTGGATTTTTCTTGATGTTCTTTAAAACATTTATTAAATTCATCTATATCAACACTTAAATTATTTTCTTTCGCAAGTTCTTCCGTCATTTCAATTGGAAAACCAAATGTATCAAATAATTTAAAAGCATCCTTACCACTTAAAGTATTGCCTTCTAAATGACGAATTGTTTTATAAAATAATCTTTCTCCATCTTTTAAAGTATGACTAAATTTATTGTATTCTTTTTCTAGTTCACTAAATACAACTTCTTTGTTTTTTAATAGTTCTGGATAAACATCAGCATATTCATCAATATAGATACCTGCTAAATCATTTAAAACATAATCATTAATATTTAATTTCCTTAAATGACGAATTGTTCTTCTTAAAAGTCTTCTTAAAACATAACCTGCGCCAATATTTGATGGAGTTATACCATGATCATCCGCTAAAATAAAAGTACTTGTTCGAAGATGATCCATAATAATACGAAAACTTGATAAATTATCTTCATATTTTAAATTGGAAAGCTCTTCTAACTTACTTTTAATACCACTAAAGATATCAGAATCATAAACACTAGCAAGACCATTTAAAACGGTAATAGTTCTCTCTAAACCCATACCAGTATCAACATTTTGTTGTTTTAATTTAGATAAATTACCTTCTTCATCTTTATAGTATTCCATAAAGACATCATTCCAAATTTCTAGGTATTTTCCACAGTCACAAGCTGGATTACATTCAGGAGAACATTTTTCTTTTCCTGTATCATAAAACATTTCGGTATCAGGTCCGCATGGACCAATACCACTACCTAAAATCCAAAAATTATTTTCTTTTGGTAGAAAGAATAAATGATCTTCCTCTACTCCTAGACTTCTCCATATCTCATATGATTCATTATCTCGAGGAAAATCTTTATCACCTGCAAAAACTGTAAAATATAATCTATCTTTGGGAATATTTAAATACTTTTCACTAGTTAAAAATTCATAACTATAAGTAATGGCTTCTTTTTTAAAATAATCACCTAAACTCCAATTACCTAGCATTTCAAAAAATGTTAAGTGAGAAGCATCACCAACTTCATCAATATCACTTGTTCTAATACATTTTTGCACGTCAGTAAGTCTTTTACCACTTGGATGACTTTCTCCCAAAAGATAAGGTACCAAAGGATGCATACCCGCTGTAGTAAACAAAACAGTTGGATCATTTTCCGGTACTATAGATGCAGATGGAATAATTTTATGATCTTTACTCGCAAAAAAATTAAGATATTTCTCTCTAAGTTCACTAGCTGTTACTTTCATTATTTTATTCCTTCCAAAAATTTAAACACTTTATCTTTTAAATTTTCATATGTGTCATTAGCAAGAATATAGTCAAACTCAGCATAATCTTCTAAAGCTGTTTCAGTTATATGTGATTGTTCTTCTAATGTAAGTTTACTTTCACTAAATTGATTTTCTACACAAATTGAATAAACATTATCATAATTAAGTTTGATATCTTCAATTTCATCTGGCATTCTAACATCACTAATAACAACATTATCTACTAAAGTTTCATAAATTTTTAAATCATCAAGCATCTTATTAATAAAGTATTTACCATCGATCTTTCTAATTTGATCACCTAAATCTTGTAAATATTTTCTTGGCTTAGTATTAGGATTTCCATCCCAGTCAGTAAGTTCTTGAGCAAATTTTTTTAAAGGCTTACTATATTCAGTAATAACACATTTTTCTAATTTATAAATATAGTATTCTTTAATTATTTTTGCTACTTCTCCTTTTCCACTCCCAGCTTTACCTGCAATTAAGAATATTCTCATTTTTATCTTCACCTTTCCTTATAATAAAAAGAATGATACTTCTAAGGAGTCTTTTTTAGACGGTACCATCCTTTTATTTACTTAATTTTTTTAACGACTAATATGCCGATTAATCTCCAAAAGTAGCAATACTTAAATTCTTTTATTAGTTTACACCTACCACTAACTCTCTTTTTAAAAATAATTTAAATACATCTTTTTTCATCGATTACTTCTATAATATAACATAATTTATTTATTTTTTAAACAACTTTTAATCAAATATTTTTAATTTTTCATTGGTAAATTCCAATAACACTCTTAAAATAGTTAAGATTGGTGTTGCTAAAACCATACCTAAAATACCAAAGAAATGGCCAAATACAAGTAAGGCAATAATTATTATAACTGGATGAATACTACTTGCTCTACTCATAACAATTGGTTGTAAAATATAATTTTCTACTATTTGAACAATAACACAAATAATTAATGTACCAATACCTATTAATGGATCTTGGGTAAGACCAACAATAACTGCAACTGCTCCTCCAATATATGGACCAATAAATGGAATTAAATCTGTAATACCACAGAATAAGCCAAATAATATTGGAGCATTTAAACCAACTAAAGCAAAACCTACTGAATCACAAATCAAAACCATTAAAGCTACCACAAAAGTACCATTAACACATTTTCTTACTTCACTACTCATTCTTGTAGCTAAATGATGAATATCATTAGTAAATTTTTGAGGAAATAATTTTTTAAAATGATCAGCAATATTATCATAATCAATTAACATATAAATACCAATAATAAGTCCCATTGCAAATGTACCAATACCACTAAATAATGCAACTACAAAGGAAATAATTGTATTTGGTAAATTTTTGGCAATATCCATACCAAATGAGGTAATATTAGCAAGTAATTTTTCTGGAAAATCACCTAGATTTAAACCATTTTCTTCAAACTTAACAAAGAAGTCTGTAATACCTTTAGTAATACTTTCCATCCAACTAGGAAGTAAACCAACTAACTCATTTACTTCATCATATACAGTTGGAACAAATATATATAATAATAAAGTAATTATTAATATAAATGATGAGAAAATTATTATTGCACTTAATGTCTTACTATGAATTTTCTCACTTAATTTAAGTGCAAGAGGTCTTAAATACCAGGCAAGTACAAAGCCAATAAAAAATGGGCTAATAACTCTTAAAAAATCTAAAATTATATTTAAAATATTTAATTTTTGAATAGCTATAATTGATGCTAATATTAAACATGCTATAAAAACAAAATATAATATTTTTAAGATTTTTTTAGATAAGCTTATGACATCATTTAATTCTTTAGTGTCTATTTCTTTTTCTAATTTGTTTTTCATAAATATCACTTCCTACATTATAATTATACTATAAATTATTAAAAAAACACATAAATTTTATGTAAAGTAGACACTAAAAAAGAAACAGTAAATTAATTATTAACTGTTTCTTTTACATTTAATTCATATTTAACTTTATATATTTTATTTTTTATTAATTTTTTAGGAATTACTACTTTTAAATAATTAGAAGTATGACCAACACTTTCATTATCATGAACCTCTTCAATTAAAACATCAACATCCCTACCAATAAACTTTTCAGCATATTCTTGTTCTAATATATTTGAAAGATCTAACAACTTATGAACTCGATTAGTTTTTTCGGTAGATGATACTTCTTTCATTAAACTAGCTTTTGTTCCATTCCTTTTAGAATATGGAAATACATGAATTTTACTAAATTTTAATTTTTTAGCATTTTCATAAGTTTCTTCAAAATCACTATCAGTCTCTTCAGGAAATCCTACTATTATATCTGTTGTTATAGAAATATCTGGTCTTATTTTTCTAATTTCATTTATTTTATTAAAGAAATAATTCATATCATATTTACGATTCATTTTCTTTAAAGTATTATCACTCCCTGCTTGTAGTGGGATATGTAAATGATTACAGAATTTATCATTTACCTTTAACATATTCATAAATTTATCATTAAGTTCAGTTATTTCCACACTAGAAAGTCTAATACGATCTAAACCATTTATTTTAGATAACTCATTAATAACGTCAACTAAATCTTTACCTTCGCAATTATAAGAACCCGTATGAATACCCGTTAAAACTATTTCATGATGATGAGTACTAACTAAGTCATTAGCTTCTTTTCTTATTTCTTCAAAATCTTTGCTTCGACATTTACCACGCATAAATGGAATTATACAATAAGAACAAAAATTATCACAACCATCTTGAATTTTGATAAATGCTCTCGTATGATCAAAATCATTAATGACCATATCTTCAAATGATAAATCGCGTGTTTGTTCATAATAATTATATTTTTCTTTGGTTTGTAAATAATTTTTAATAATTTCTGGTAATTTAGATTTACCTATATTACCTAAAAGAATATCGATATTCATATCTTGATATTCAGTAAAATTATTTTGAACACTACAGCCCACTACTACTAAAATACTTTTAGGATTTTCTCTTCTTACTCTTCTAACAAATTTCTTACATTTACTATCAGCTGTATTAGTAACTGTACATGTATTAATAATAATAATATCTGCATTTGGCATTTCAGGTACAAAAAGAAAACCACTTTTTAAAAGTGACTCTTTAATATAATTTGATTCATAAGTATTTACTTTACAACCAAAAGTTTCAATATAAAACTTCACTTTAACCACCCTTTAATTTAATAAACTATTAAGTTCTTTTAAAGCATTTAAAAATGCTTCTTCTTTTTCATAACTTATAACTCTTACTTCTTTAATCTTTACTTGTTCATCTTTATTTACTAAGTCATTTAAATCAACTTTTTTTACCACTAAATCATCAATAATTTCTTCTTTTTCATAATTAACAGCATATTTATTTTGTCTTTGTAAAAGCTCATCATAACTAATAATAGCTTTTTCTTCTTGATCTTTTTCATAAGAATCACAACTCAAATTACCCGCTAATTTATCTTCTTGCAATTTTTTGGTTAAACCTTCTAAATCTAAAAGTTCTCCTTCTTCATCATTATAAGTAATTTCTTCGTTATTAACTTTTTCATCTGTTTCTTTTATTTCAGTGTTATCAACCTTATTAATCATTTCATCCTTTTTATTATCCTCATCTTTCTTATTACCTGCTGGTGGGAAAAAATCATTTTCATCTAAAGGATCATCTTTATTTATTTTAATAAAGTATATTAACGTTACAATTAAAATTAATAAAGTTATTACCGCGATAAAAAATGTTATATCCACAAATCCTAAACATTTAATAAATGTATAAATATCTCTAAAAAAATTCATATTTATCACCACATAATTATTTTAACACTTAATGTATATAAAAATAAGTGCCTAACATCTGCTTTACATAAATATTAGCAAATATTGACACTTATTATAACATATATGTTTACACTTAACAATATTATTTAGTAATAACTTTATAAGGATTATCTATTGTACCATTACCAGTTACTTCCGTATTTTTTATTAAATTAATAACTGGTCTTACTCTTTCATAAGTACTACTAGTAATATTTGTTTTAATATTACCATTAGCATCAGCTACAAATAAATTTATAACTTTTTCACTACCACCTGAACCTGTCATAGTAAACCAAGCATCGTTAATATTAGGATTATATAAATAATAACTTTGATTAGTATTAGTTGGACTAGCTCCCGCTAAAATAACTTCATCAATAGAAAGTATGCCAATATTATTTTTAAAGGTATTTCCTAAACAATTTAAAGTAGGTATTTTATTAGTCATAATTCTACTATAAGGTAAATAGTTATTGGCATCATCATGACTAATATCATTACAATAATTAGTTGTAGCAATATTACTAGTATAATTTCTTAAATTTTCTTGATACCAATTTTCTAAGGCTGTATTTATATAAGAATCTTGATATAACAATGATTCAGATTCATCATTCTTATAATTAGCACTTTCACTTATAATGTCATCTAATATCATTCTAATTGTACCATCACCATTAATTCTAACAATACGCCATGTCAGATTAGCAAAAGACACATAATTATTTTTTACATTGCCTCTAAAATAATAACTAACTCCAGAATCATCGCTATTTTTAATAAGTCCTTCATCTTCAATAGCAGCTTCTTCTCCTACTTTAGTTAGAGCATCATCAGATGGTTTAACATTTTCTAAAATGGTATCAGCAAATGTTTTTACTACACCTGCTTGGGGACGAATATTTAAAGATCCTTTTAAATTATCTTTTCCTTTATTAGTAATTAGAATAGTATATTCTTTAGTTTCTAAAGTATCAATACTAACAAAATCTGTACTTATTTCATCACTACTACTTAAGGCACCTTCAGTAACTAGTTTATTATTATTCATAATTTTATAAGTACCTTCGCCTCTAATTTTCATAAAGCCAATATTATAATAATTAACCTTATCAGAAGCATTAGATACCGAAAATTTAATAGTTTCATTATTTTTTATATTAAAACTTTTACCACTTATATAATTGATTGATAAAGCACCATTAACCTCAATATCAGCTTTTATTACTTTATCATAGAATAAATAACCAACTCCTAAAGAGGCAATAGCAATAATTAAGATACTTAAAAAAGATAAACTTCGTTTATAACCTTTTTTCATTTTTAATTTGACTAAAATTGGCTCTTTCATCTAGCATCAATCCTCATAAATAATTATATTAAATATCAAATATGTTGTCAAATTAAACTAAAAAAATAAAAGAATTTCTTCTCTTATTTTAAAGCTTTTTCAAAATCCCTAAACTCTGGTTCACTCTCTAAATCAGTATCTGCTAGTTCACTAAGTAACTCTTTTTGTTTTCGTGATAGTTTAGTTGGAATAATAACATTTATAACAACATACATATCACCAGTAGTTTTATTACTAGCATTTTTAATACCTTTACCTTTTAATTTTAATTTCGTATAATTTTGTGTTCCTGGTTTAATTTCAATATAACCATTACCATCAAGTGTAGGTATTTCCTTTTTACAACCAAGAATAGCATCGGTAATTGTTACTGGTACTTCTAGGTAAATATCATCATCTTGTCTTTCAAAGTATTTATGATCGGATACACTAAACTCTAAATAAATATCACCATTTTCACCACCATTAATACCAGCACCACCTTTACCAGAAAGTCTAAGTTGACTACCATTATCAACACCAGCTGGAATAGTTACGGTTAAAGTTTTATTTTTCTTTACTCTTCCTTCACCACGGCAAGCAGAGCAAATTTCTTTAAATGTTTTACCAGTACCACGACAGTTTGGACAAGTCTTTTGCGTTTGCATAATACCAAATAATGTTCTTTGTTCATCTCTTACAACGCCAAGACCACCACACATACTACAAGTAGCTTCACCAAAACCACCAGTACCATGACATTCATCACACTCTTCATTAACACTCACTTTTATATCTTTTTTACAACCATATACAGCCTCATCAAAAGTAAGATGAATACGCATTAGTAAATCATCACCACGTCTTGCTCTACTTCGGCCACGTTCTCTTCCGCCAAAGCCAGAGAAAGATGAAAAACCACTGAATCCTCCCCCAAAGATACTTGATAAGATATCATCTAAATCGATATCACCCATATCAAAGTTAGATGCTCCGCCATTTTCGAATGCTGCATGGCCATATTGATCGTATTGTGCTCTTTTATTTTTGTCTGATAAAACTTGATAAGCTTCTCCTATTTCTTTAAATTTTTCAGCTGCACCCGGTTCTTTATTAACATCTGGGTGATATTTTTTAGCTAAAACTCTAAAAGCTCTTTTGATTTCTTCATCAGTGGCATTTTTAGATACTCCAAGAGTTTCATAATAATCTTTCTTATTCATCTTCGTCACTTCCCATTAAATGGTCATACTCACTTATTAATTCATCCATAAATTTAATTGCATTGTCAAATACTTCTGTTTTAGTCATATCAACACCTGCAACTTTAAGAGAATCAATTGGATTTTTCGTACAACCTAATTTTAAAAATTCTAAATAATTATCTCTTACTTTAGTATTACCTTCATAGATTTGATTAGCAAGGTAGATGGCTGCGGCAAAACCAGTAGCATATTGATAAACATAAAAATCCATATAGAAATGAGGTATTCTTTCCCATTCATATTTAATTTCTTCATCTACTACTACATCATCACCAAAATATTCTTTATTTAATTCTAAATATTTATCACTCATATTTTGATAAGTTAATACACCACCATTTTCGGTATATTCGTGAATATATAATTCAAATTCCGCAAACATTGTTTGTCTAAATATTGATGCTTTATACTTTTGTAATAAATCATCAATTATTTTAATTTTCTCTAATTTACTATTACTATGATCAAGTAAATAACGACTTAATAGAATTTCATTAACTTGACTAGCAACCTCCGCCACAAAAATACTATAATTATAATCTTGATATTTTTGAGACTCACACGCATAGTAATAATGCATAGCATGACCTAGTTCATGAGCAAGAGTTGAAACATCATTTAGTAAACCTTCAAAACTCATTAAGACATATGGATGAGCATCATAACAAGCTGTACAATAAGCTCCTCCTCTTTTACCAACATTATTACATGAATCTATCCATCTATTAGTAAAAGCGTTTGTTAAATCCTTAACGTAAGTATCTCCCAAAGGTTTAGTTATTTCTAAAACTAAATCTTTAGCTTCTTCATAAGTATATTTTTTATCATCTTTAATATCAATTTCCGCATAAGTATCATACAAATGCATTTCATCTATTTTTAATAATTTCTTTTTTAAATGCCAATATTTATACAAACTAGGTAAATGTTTATGAATTGATGTAATTAAATTATGATATACTTTACTATCAATTTCATCATGGAAAAGTGATGCTTCTAAACTATTTTTGTATTTACGAAGGCGAGCACTAGTAACATTTTTTTCGACTTCATTTTTTAAAATAACCGCAAGAGTGTTTTTATATTGAGCATAAGTTTTATATAAAGATAAAAAAGCTTGTTTTCTGACATCTCTATCATTATGTCTTATATATATTGCATAATTACTTTCGGTAAGTTCTGTCTCTTTTCCATCAACCATAATACTATCAAAAGTAAAATCACTATCAGTTAATGTACCCATTATTTCATCAGGTGAACTCATTAAATTGGCATAATTACTTAAAGCATTTTCCACATCTTTACTCAAAATATGTTTTTTAGCCCGATAAATTTGTTTTAAATTTCTAGTAAATTCTTGTAATTCTTTTTTCTCATTCAAATATTTTTCTACTACTGCATATTCACTTTCCATGAGCTCTGGCACAATAAATGAGGTAGTTTCTAAATATTTAGTATATAAATTTTTAGCCAAGCCAAATAATTCTTGATATTTAGTGTCTTTAGTATCAGCATCATTATTGATGTGCGCATAGATAAATATCTTCTCTATTTCTCTTGATAAATTTATATCAAAAGTTAATAATTCATATAAACTATCCGCACTATCTAAAATGTGTCCAACATATTTAGAATATTTGGGTAATTCTTTTTCTATTTTTTTAATTTCTTTTAAACACTCTTCATCACTATTAAATAAATCTTTAGTATTCCATTTATATATATCTTTAAAATCTTTTCTTGTCTTTGCCATACATTTACCTTTCTTTTTACAAAGTTAAGGTTCTAGTTATCTAGAACCTTATATTTATTATTTTTCTTCAAATGTAGCTTCTTCTACACCATCTTTTTTTGGCTTTTCTTCAGTTGTAGTTTCAGTTTCAGTATTATTATTTGGATTTGCATTTTGATATACCTTTGCTGCTAAATCCATAGCTACTTTAGATAATTCTTCGGTTTTTTCTTTAATTTTATCAGTATCCTTACCTTCTAATTCACTCTTTAATTCTTTAATTAGATCTTCAGCTTTTTCTTTATCTTTAGCATCAACTTTATCGCCTAAATCTTCAAGAGCTTTTTCAGTTTGGAAAATCATTGAATCAGCATTATTTCTAACTTCTGCTTCTTCTTTACGCTTTTCATCAGCTTCTTTATTAGCCTCAGCTTCTTTAACCATCTTATCGATTTCATCATCAGAAAGGTTAGTACTTGAAGTAATAGTAATTGATTGTTCTTTACCTGTACCTAAATCTTTAGCTTTAACATTAACGATACCATTAGCATCGATATCAAAGGTAACTTCGATTTGTGGTATTCCTCTTTTTGCAGGTGGAATATTAGTAAGTTGGAAGTTTCCTAAAGTTTTGTTGTCATAAGCCATTGGTCTTTCACCTTGTAAAACATGAATATCAACAGCAGGTTGATTATCAGCAGCTGTACTAAATACTTGACTCTTACTTGTTGGAATAGTTGTATTTCTTGGAATTAAAACAGTCATAACATTACCAAGTGTTTCAATACCTAATGATAATGGTGTTACATCTAGAAGGACAATATCATCAACTTCGCCAGTTAATACACCACCTTGAATAGCTGCACCCATGGCAACAACTTCATCAGGGTTAACACCTTTATTTGGTTCTTGACCTAATTCTTTTTTAACTAATTCTTGAATGTATGGTATACGAGTTGATCCACCAACTAAGATAACTTTATCAATGTCTTTATTTGTAAGTTTAGCATCTTTAAGTGCTTTTCTTACTGGTTCAAGAGTTGAATCAAATAAATCACGACATAAATCTTCAAATTTAGCTTTTGTAAGACTCATTTCCATATGTAATGGTCCTTCATCACTTTGAGCTACAAATGGAAGACTTATTTGCGCAGTTGTCATACCAGATAAATCTTTTTTAGCTTTTTCTGCAGCATCTTTAATTCTTTGCATAGCCATTTTATCTTTAGATAAATCAACGCCATGTTCTTTTTTAAATTCAGATACTAAATAATCACTGATTCTTGCATCAAAGTCATCACCACCAAGACGATTATTACCACTTGTTGACTTAACTTCAAAAACACCATCACCTAACTCAAGAATAGATACATCAAATGTACCACCACCTAGGTCATAAACTAAGATAGTTTGTAATTTATCTTGTTTATCTAGTCCATATGCAAGTGCTGCAGCAGTTGGTTCATTAATAATTCTTTCAACATCTAAGCCTGCTATTTTACCAGCATTTTTAGTTGCTTGTCTTTCAGCATCATTAAAGTATGCTGGAACTGTTATAACAGCTTTAGTAACTTTTTCACCTAAATAACTTTCAGCATCACTTTTAAGTTTAGCTAAGATTTTAGCACTAATTTCTTCTGGTGTATATTTCTTATCATTAGCCTCAACTTTTTCACTAGTTCCCATTTTTCTTTTAATTGAAGAAATAGTATTTTTTACATTTGTAACTGCTTGTCTTTTGGCAGTTTCACCAACTAATTCTTCATCGCCTTTAAAGGCTACTACAGAAGGAGTTGTTCTATTTCCTTCACTATTAGGAATAACTTTTGGTTCGCCACCTTCAAGGACAGCAACACAACTATTAGTTGTTCCTAAATCGATACCTATAATTTTACTCATAATTAATCATTTCCTTTCTTTTTTTAGAGTATTATTATTCACTAACTTTAACCATTGCTGGTCTTATCACTTTATCATTAAATTTATATCCTTTTTGTAAAACGTCAATGACTATACCTGATTCTTTTCCTTCTACTTTTTCCGTTAAAACGGCTTCCATAAAAGTAGGATCAAATGCTTCATCTTGACATTTTATCTCACTTAACCCCTTACTCTCTAATTTAGTACGGAACTCACTATATATTAGTTTAAATCCGCTTAAGAATTTAGATAATTCATCTTCTAAATTATCATCATCTTGCGAAATAGCTCTTTCAAAATTATCTAAGGTGCTTAATAATTCTTTTATTAAACCTTCTCCTTCATATTTATACATTCTAGCTATTTCTTCATCATATCTTTTACGCATATTCTGCATTTCGGCAGATATTCTAAGTAATTTATCATTTAAATCTCTTTTTTCTTCTTGTAATTTTTCTACTTCTTTATTTTTCTTTTCTTTCTTTGGATGTTTTTCATTCTTTACAACATCATCCAAAGTTTCAATTTTTTCTTCACTATTTTCTTTCATCTTTTCCCTCGATCTTATCTACCATATAATTAAGTAGTGATACAACTCTTTCATATTCCATTCTTTTCGGACCAATTATCGCAATTGTTCCTTCTTCGCCACCAGATTTATATTTCTTCTTTATAACTGTAACATTATCATCAAAATTAGAATCTTTACCAATATAGATTTGTAAATTTTCGCCACCATCTATATTACTAACCATTTCTTTAAATGAATCATCTTCTAGTTTTGATGCGATTCTTTTAATATCTTCCGTTGTTTCATATTCTGGTTCTTTTAAAAGATTAACTCTTCCGGATACATGCATATTAGTATTATGTTTTATAAAATCATTAAATGCATCGTAGAAAATATTATAAACTGTTTCATAATCTTTAATTCTTTTGGCAATAATTGGCTTTATTTCAAATTCCAATTTTTCCGCTACTTTGTTAATTGGTGTTCCTACCAACATTTTATTGATTATTTCACTAGTTTTAACTATTTCGCTAACATCTGTATTAGTATCAAGAACAAATTGCTTATTTTCGACTATTCCTTTATCGGTACAAACAACCGCAATTATTCTTCTTTCATCCAAAGCGATAACATTTATTTGCTTAAGCAAATTATCGTTACTACTCTTACCTAATACAATTGATGTATAGTTAGTTAAATCACTAATAATTTCTAGACACTTACTAACTGCATCACTAACTTGTAAGTCATTATTAGAGAATATTGTTTGCAACTTTAACATGTCTTCTCCAGTTAAATCTTTTGGTTCCATTAAATTCTCTACATAATAACGATACCCAAGTTCACTTGGAACCCTGCCACTAGATATATGATTTTTTTCAATGTAACCCATATTTTCTAAGGCTACCATTTCATTTCTAATCGTGGCACTTGAGCATTTTAACTTCTTACATAAAGAATTACTACCAACAGGTTTAATTGTCTTAACATATGTTTCAACAATTTCTTTTAATAATGCTTTTTTCCTTTCATCCATAATCATGGCATCACCACCAAATTAGCACTCGATAAATTCAAATGCTAATTACATTATAATATTATGCTTAGCACTTGTCAATATATGAGTGCTAATTTTTAAAAGTTTTACATTTGCAATAAAAAATAGACAAAATAAAAAAAGAAATGCTTGAGATAAGCACTCTTTTTTAAATTATTAATATAATATACTAGGTGAAGAAAATATGCCTTACCGCCCTAATCCTACTTTTTATATCTTCTGTGCTATTGGTTTATGTATCTTAATCTTTTATCAACTTATTATTACTTTTATTTTACCCTTTAGATATAATATCTTTATTTTAACTATTGAAATTATTTTACTTGTATTATGTATCAGTCGTATAGTATGGTTTTAAAAAACTTTCCGTTTTATAAACATAATCTAATTTCTTTCGCATATTTTTACAAGTTTCAAATTCATCATTAGTAAACTTAATTTCTGGTACTAATGAAATAAGAATAAAAAATAATTTTTGTTCTTGCTCTGATAATGTAGTAATAGCTAAATATCTTTTATATATCGAAGAAAATTCTAATTCCCAATAATTATTTTGATAAAGTTTAAATAAATCTAATATAGGTGTATCAAATTTAGCATGATCCCAACTAATTAAGTAATCTCGATCACTTTTAATATAATGATCTAAACTTAAATTATTATGAATTAAAGATAATCTTTCGGATTTCTTTTCTTTTACTAAACTATACCAATCATCAAGTTCTCTTTCCGAAAAAGCAAGAGCACTTTTTATTTTGCTATAATTTCGCACAAATTCATATTCTGATGGTGACATATAAATACTTTTAATAAATAAATCATAATACTTTAAATAATAATCTTGTAAATATAAAATATTATTTTTAATATTTTCATAGATTTCTTTATATGTTTCTTCTGATACTTCTTTATTAAAAGATGTTTTCGAATGAAGAAGGGCTACTAGTGATATTAAATCTTCACTTTTAGAGGGATCTATTACCCCATTATCTTCCACATATTCAAAAACATAATTATCATCTCTAGAATCAGCATAAATTTCCGGAAAAGCATTAAAATTACGCATTTTTAAATAATTAAAGATGCCAATTAAATCTTTATTTTTAGGTCTTTTCTTAACGACAAAATTTCCACTGGTAGTCTCTAAGATAGTTGCATTACCTCTTATAGTATAACGATATGGTTTATAAAGTGATTTTAATGATTCTATTTTATTCATCAACTTTAGGTATTAATATTTTATCGCCAAGAGATATTGTATCAACATTATTATATTCTTGTAATAAAGAGGTAGGAATACTATACATTGTTGCAATACTTTCCATTGTTTCACTTTCTTTTACCATATGTACATGATAGGTTACAAAAGTATCATCACTAGATGTTATCGTTTCCATAATTGTTTTCTCTTGTTCTTTTGTAATTCTTTCAGTATCTTCTTTATTTGGTTCTTCTTCAACGGGTTTAGTTTCTTCTAAATCTTTCTCTACTTTTGCATCTTCCTTTTCTTGACTAACTAATTCATCTAATTCAGCCATTTCTCTTTGTAATTCAACATCTGGTACTTCTTCAAAAACATCTTCATCGTCTCCATCGGTATCAATGAGTTCGCCTTTTCTCTCTTCAGCTGCTAGAGAATACTCAATATTTACTTTTAATTGATTTTCTCCTTCAATGGTATAAGAAAAATCTTCAATATTAAATTCTAGGGTATCTAAATCAATATCATCTCTAAGTTCTACTTCAAATGGTAAAGTAAATTTAAATGGTTCTTTATTAACAGAAACTTCATGACTACGATATTCTCCTGTTACATAGAAATTACCTAATACTGCTCCACCACTTACATTATAATCATGTTCTAAACTCATTTTGGTAATTTCATAAATATTAGTTTTAAAATCTAATGTACTTTCAAAAGGTATTTTAATAAACATCTTATCATCTCCTAGTAGAAATTTATGTAAATAAAAAAATAATATAACTTTTAAGCTATATTATTTTAAAAATAAATCTTCATAAATAGTTTGATAATTACTTACTAATTTAATTTCTAAATTATCTAAAATTACTTTAGGTAATTCTTTTAAATCATTTTCATTAGAAGCAGGTATATATACTTTTTTAATACCATCATTATAAGCTGCGATTAATTTTTCTTTTAAACCACCTATTTTTAAGATATATCCTTTTAGAGTAATTTCACCCGTAAATGCTATATCACTTGGTATAGTTTTATTAATCACTTTCGATAGTATTACTGTTGTAATGGCTACCCCACAAGAAGGCCCTTCTTTTTTCGTAGCACCATCAAATAAATGAATATGCATTGTTTTATTTTTAAGTATATCACTATCTATGTATTTCTTTTCCATAATATAAGAAGTTGCAACTTTAATACTTTCTTTTAGGATGTCTCCTAAAGAACCAGTAACAATTACTTCTCCCTTACCTTCATAGATAGAACATTCTACTTTTAGCGTTTTACCTCCTAAAGAAGTATAAGCAAGAGCATTTACTACCCCAGACTCTTTTATTTTAATATTATCATCTTCACTTGGTATATCTTTTAAGTATTTATTAATCATTTTATTAGTAACTGTAAAGCTTCCTTTTTTATCAGTTATTATTTTTGTAATTAAAGTTCTTAATACTCTACCTAAATTTCTAACTCCAGCTTCTTTTGTATAATTATTAATTAAATATATTAAAGTACTATCTTTAATAGTTAACTTTCTTTTCATTTTAAAGTCTTCATAAATTTTCGGTAGTATATATTTTTTTGCTATATCAATTTTTTCAAATACAGTATAACTAGATAGCTCAATTATTTCTAATCTATCATATAAAGTATAAGGAATATCTGATACATTATTAGCAGTTAAGATAAATAAGACATTGCTTAAATCAAATGGTTCTTCAATATAATTATCAACAAAAGTTTTATTTTGAGTACTATCTAGAATATCTAGTAAAGTACTAGCAGGATCTCCTTTATAATCTTTAACCATTTTATCTACTTCATCAATTAAGATAACGGGATTATTGGTTTGACATTTTTTTATAGCTTGAATTATTTTACCAGGAAGAGCTCCTAGATAAGTACGACGAGATCCAATAAGTTCAGTTGAATCATTTAAGCCGCCTACACTAATTTTCGCAAATTCGCGATTTAAAGCACTAGCAATACTTGATGTAATAGTTGTTTTACCAACACCAGGAGGACCAACTAAACAAATAATTGGACTAGGTAGTTCTGGATTAATATTTTTAATATTGATATAATCTTCAATTCTATCTTTAACATTAAACAAACCATAATGACTTTTATTTAAAGCACTTATAACTGATTTAACATTTAGATTTTCTTTACTATGAGTATGCCAAGGTAAATTTAATACCCAGTCCAAGTAATTTAATATCACTGATATCTCTGGTGAATTACTTGGCATACTCTCCAATTTTTTAATTTCATCTAATAATTTATTATTAGTTTTACTAGGTAAATTTAATTCTTTTAATTTATCATAGTACTCTTTAATATTATTATTTTGATCTATGCCTAATTTTTTTTCAATTTCTTTTATTTTCGTTTTTAAATAGAATTCTTCTTGTTCTTTAGTTAGACTTACTTCTACTTTATTATCTATTTTTTCTTCTAACTCAATATATTTAATTTCTTGTTTAATATCCTTAATTAACGCAATTGCTCTTTTCTCACTATTTAACTCTTGCATGTATTCTAACTTTTTCTTCGTACTAAGTGGTAAAAAAGTTGTAATAGCATCAGTTAAAAAATTTAAATCATCATTTTCCGCGACTGTTCTTACAATACTATTAGAAATATCGGGAGCAGAATTTATATATTCGGTTAAATTTTCTTTTAACTTGTTTTTAACTACTTCTTCTTTTTCTGCATCTAATTTAGGAAGTATTATATCAGTCGTAACAGCATCGATTATATCACTACTAAATGATTCATAATTTAGTATTCTTACTCTTTTTTCTCCTCTTAAAGTAAGTCTTAAATTACCATTAGAAAGTTCTAATTTGTTTTTAATTAAAGCAATAACCCCAACTTGAGGTAAATCTTCAATAGATGGATCAGTAGCATGACTAATAGGAGACACTATTAAAACTCTACTATTATATTTTTTATTACTTACTTTAACTATCTTTTTACTTATTTCATCTTTAAGTTCTATTTTGATTTCTTGGAAAGGTAAGATTACTAAATCTTTAAGCATCATCACAAGTAGTGTGTAATCCATATTGCACCTCCCACAATAAAACTTATTATAATTAAAACTTATCTTTTTGTAAACAAAAAATGCTTTATTTTCACAAAAAATTTATATGCAATATAAAAGAATAAGCTTATGCTTATTCTTCGACATCATCATTATTATTTTGATTAGTTTCTTCTGCAGTTAAATCGGTATTTTCAGAAGTAGATGGTGTAATATTTCCTTCCGGTGTTGAGACCATTTTATGTTCTTCATTATATTTTGCTATTTCTTTTTCCAAATAATTAAAATAATTTGATTTAATTGCTTTACTACTCATATCAATTTTTAAACCAACTTCTGTGTTTATTGCTTGAATTTCTTCCGGAGTATAAGTTTTATCACCATAATATTTTATTTTACTAGTTGAAGCATTATAATATGCTATCTCATTTTTCCAAGAACCATCAGCAAATACTACTCTAGATTCATAATCATCACTTAAAACATCACTACCAGCATATAATCTTGGGTCATATTCAAGGCCCAGTAAATTAGCAACAGTTGGAACTAAATTAATATATGAATTATATTCTTTAAAAGTTTTTGGAGTCATTGTTGAATTATAAATAACAAATGGTGTTTTTTCAATTTCATATTCAGATAAATCATGATCAATCATTTCAGCAACAGAAGATTTTGATAAACCATATGGATAATGATCACCAGTCATAACAATTACCGTATTATCAAGTTCGCCGGCTTTCTCTAACTTATCTAACATTATACCTAAAGCATTATCTAATACTTTTAATTTAGATAGGTAACGACTTACTGATGTAGAATAACCTTGAGCTTTAAAATCATCTTTATATAAATTACCATATGTTGAATTATTAGTATATGGTTGATGGCTAGTTACAGTTGTAAGCCAAGTCATCCATGGTTTATTACTATCATCATTTAAAACAATATCCATCGCTTTTTCAAAAAATTCTTCATCACTAGGCCACTCACCATAATAACCAGCAGTTTTAATATCTAAATCATCAGCGCCATAATATTTTTGACTACCCATATTTGGTTGATAAGTTTTTCTTTTATAATACCATTGAACAAAATCATGCATACTAGTTGTATTATAACCTTTATTATTAAATAAATTAAAGATAGCTTCAAAATATTTATTATTACGATAAACATTAGTTGTACATGTATTATAAATTGAATATAAACCAGTCATAGCACTAAATTCATTATTACCTGTTGCACAACTATTTCTTGGTGAATAATTATTTTCCCAATGCCATCCTTCATTATACATTTTATAGAAATTAGGGAAATTTTTTTCATCAATAATAGCTTCATTTACTGATTCCATTAAAATAACAACAACATTTTTACCTTCAAACATACCAGTATATTCATTATAATCAGTAACTTTTTGTGATACAAAATAATTATTTAAACTTTTATATTTAGAATTTGTTTCAGATTCAGCAATTGTTTTTAATGCTTCACTTACTTGTCTACTTACCGGTTCATTATTTTCTTCAGCATTCGCTTTAAATTCTTCAGCAGCTACTTCTGTTGGTAATAAAAAACTTTTTAAATCCACTAAACCAAATACAGTAGTACCAAATTGATTTACTGCTACTGTTGGTACATCAGGATTAACAAATAAACTCATATTACTTTTTATTTGTAATTCATTTTGCATAAATGGTAATGTTAATGTTAAGTAATAAAGAATACCACTTATTATAAGTGTTGGAATAGTTAATAAATATTTTTTATTAATTTTAATTTTTTGATATTCTTTCTTTCTACGTAATACATAATATACAATTGCCAATATGAATGGTGTAAAAATTACATAATAAACTAATTTAAAAGAATTTAAATAATCACCAATATAATCTTTAACCGCTCCAAATTGACTAGACGTATGAAATGACATATATACACCTAAATAATTAATAAATCCAAGTTGAAGCCATGTATAAAACGCATAAACAAATATAAATAGCAAAACAATAGTATTTCTTAACCATCTTCTTTTAGTAAGACTACCTATAAAAGTAACTATAAATGAAAGCATAAAACAACTTATTAATATTCTTAAAGTTGAATAATCAAAAATACTAAAATCATTTAATGCTTTAAAAATTAATTCAATTAAGAATAAGAATAAAGTAACCCATAATACATTTTTAACAAAAGTATCATCAAAAAAATGATGTTCTTCTTCATCTAATATTTTAGCAAATTCTTCTTCAGTAGCATCTTTTTTATTATTTAATTCTTCTTTTATTTCTTGTTTTACTTCTTCTTCTGCTATTTTATTTTCTACTTCTTTTTTAGTAGTTTTTGCTTTTTTATTAGTTGCTTTTTTATTATTTTGTTTTTGAGTCTCTTGTTTTACTTCTTCTTTACTTTCTTCTATTTTTTTACCTTCAGTATTATTTTTCTTTTTACTCTTTGCCATTATTTACTACTCTCCTTAATTAAACTTTTTACCGGTTTAAAAGTTTTTCGGTACTCTTCAATAATACCATATTTTTGAATTTTTTCAATATGTTTTTTTGTTGGATATCCTTTATGTTCAGCAAAACCATACATCGGATATTTTTTATCAAGTTCAACCATTATTCTATCCCTAGTAACTTTTGCAATGACAGAAGAAGCCGCTATTGTCTCACTTAAAGCATCACCATGAATAATTGGCAAAACCGGAACATCACGATCTAATTTCATCGCATCAGTTATAATGTAATCTGGTTTAATTTTTAAATTATCCAAGGCAATATTCATTGCTTTTCTTGATGCTTCTAAAATGTTTATTTCATCAATTTCTTTTGGCGATACAATACCTACACCAACACTTAAAGCATCACGCATAATAATATCATAAAAAATCTCACGCTTTTTTTCACTTAATTTTTTAGAATCATTTAAACCTTCTAAATAATAATTTGGTGGTAAGATTACTGCTGCAGCTACAACTGGACCTACTAATGGACCTCTTCCCGCTTCATCTGTTCCAGCTATTAATTTATAACCTTTATTATATAAATCTGTTTCAAATTTTAATAAGTCTACTGCCATTTATCTAATGTTACTCCTTTGATTTTTTCCCCCACTAAATCATTATACACTTTTTCACTTACTTTGTCATAATCAATTTCATTATTTTTAATTGCCCCAATTTTTTTTGCAATAATTTCATACATTATCATTGGATCATTATCATTTATACCATATTTTTCCATTAAAATATTCGGATAATTTTCATATAAAAAATTTAAGATATGGAGACATATTTCATCTAAATTTAACACTTCTTTTTTAATACCACCAGTAGAGGCAATATTTAATGCAACCTTTTCCTCATCTAACTTTGGCCATAATATGCCTGGAGTATCAAGTAAAGTAATTCCAGCATTTGTTTTCAAATAATTTAAATTCTTAGTAACTCCCGGTCTGTTTTCCACACTAGCCGCTTTTTTACCTGTTATTCTATTAATTAAAGTACTTTTACCAACATTAGGTATACCAATTACTAAAGCTCTTATTTCTTTTTCTTTTAAACCTTTTGCTAATCTTTTTTCTTGAATATCTTTAGTAATTTGATGAGTTAAATCAATTATTTTCTTATAATCTTGATTTTCCTTTAAATCGGCAATTATAACATTATAGCCTTTATTTTCATAATATTTTGCCCACTTATTAGTAACACTTATATCACATAAATCTTTTTTAGTCATAATTAAAATTCTTTGTTTACTTTTAATTAAATTATCTATATCTTTTATTTTACTAGAATAAGGTATCCGGGCATCAACTACTTCATATACTATATCAATATTTTTAAGTTCATCACTTATTAATCTTTTAGTTTTAGCCATATGACCTGGATACCAATTAATATTGGTTTTATTTTCATGCATTTTTATCACTTCCCAAAATATATGTTTTATAAGCTTTCTCTACAACTTCTTTGCTATTATATTTTCGATTTAAACGAGAAGGAGAAGGTAAAGCTACAAATTTTAAATTTTTATTGCCAATTTTCAAATTTCCATTTTTTATATTTTTTCCTAAATTGTTATCATAACTTATCTCTCCCAATTTTTTTAAATAATTTAATGGGCCATAGGTTTCATCTAAACTTGTGCAAATTATTAAAACATTTTCATTAATACTATTTAAATTAGTAATTTTAACATCAATCAAATTACAATCATATGAATCATATATTAATTCTGAATTTTTTAAATTTCCAAATCTTTTACATTGTTTTATTATATCTAAAAAGCCAACATGATTATTTTTGCACCATGATATTTTCTCTGTTTTACTTTTACCTTTTAAATCAAAAAAATCCCAAAAATCATTTTTATCTGATTCATAAAAAAAGCCTTCGTCTACTTTTTCTGAATTACAAACTTTTTGTGATGGAAATGTACCAACAATTACTTTTTTTATATTTTTTGGAATATATTCCCACTCTTCCAAATTTCCCCACTTAGGATGAAAAACATTTTTTTCATTATCTTCAATTTGTTTTTCAATAGTTTTAATTTGATTGTTAATGTTTTCTTTTTGTTTTTTTAATTCTTCATATTGTTCATATAATTTTTCTAAAGTCATTTTACTTTACCAATTTTATTAAATGGATATATAACTGTACCTACTGTTCCTTCAATTTCATCATGTTTAATTATCCCTAAAGCTCTACTATCAAGAGAGATTACTCTATTATCACCCATTAAAAAATATTCATCTTTACCAAGTTTAACTTCTCTAAAATCATTAGTTACACCAAAGGCATATTTATCTTTTATTACTTTATCATTAATATATAATTTACCATTTGTATATCTAATAGTTTCTCCCGGAAGACCAATAACTCTTTTAATCAAGTTATCGCCTTCTACACTTTTATTTACAACTACTATATCAAATCTTTGATAATTTGTATCATATTTTTTTAATATCATTACTTCATTGCCAGCAAGTGTTGGTACCATACTTTCACCTTGAACTACAATAGGGGTAATAATAAATGTTCTAATTACTAATACCACAAGAATAATAACTAAATAGGGAATTAATTCTTTAATTATTTTCATTCTAATATCTCCTTATAAATAAAAGAAATTAAGGTTAATTACCTTAATTTCTTTCCTTAACCTTATATTCTTTATTATACTTTTTACGCATTTCTTTAACAAAGTTAAGTTTGCTTCGTCTAACCATTCCTTTTTTAACAACAGTAATTTTGTCAATTGTTGGTGCATTAACTGGAAATACTCTAGTTACACCAACACCACTTGAAGTCTTACGAACAGAAAAAGTTTCAGATACACTGCCACCTTTTTTAGCTACAACTAAGCCTTCAAAAGCTTGGATTCTTTCCTTTTTACCTTCTTTTACCCAAACATCAACACGAACTGTGTCTCCTACACGAAATTCAGGAATGTCTTTGCGTATATGACGGTCATTAATTTTATCTACTAAATTAGCCATCTTTTATACACTCCTTTCTAATAAATATATCTACTGTAATCATTAATTATTTTAAGCGGATTACATGCCTTTTGGGCTCGCTAGTAATTATAGCACAACTTTAACTTTATAGCAAATATTTTTTAACCAACGAAAAGCTGTGCCCAATAGGTACCATATTTAGTGCCAGATAGTTGAGCCATACCAATACCTATTTTACTATATTCTGACTTAATCATATTAGCATAATGACCAGGAGAAGTTTTCCAGCCTTCAGCTACGGCTTTTGGTGAAGAATAACCAGCTGCTACATTTTCACCCCAAGCAAGTCCCCTAGATATACTTAATTCGTCTAAAACCGTAAAACAGTCTTTACCATTTGGTCTTGTATGTGACATGTTATCAGTATAAGCCATTTCTAATGATCTAATTGTTGCTGCAATACTTAAATCGCGATCTAATGTAAGAGATGATACTCCTACTTCACTTCGATATGTATTAACATAATTTAATACCTCATTATATTTATCCCAATTACTATTAACAAGATCTATTGCTTCTTTTTTTAAGTCATTTGCAGTAGCATTATAACCAGATTTATCCATACTTTTATAAGTAGATATTAATTTTTTATCTACAGTGCCTTCACTATTCGTAGTAACTTGAAATTTTTTCACATTTAAGAATTTAACACCATATTTAGTACTTAATACTTCACTTTCTTCAATTGTTTCCGTTTTTGTTTCATTAGTTTCACTATTTTTATTACTTGATGTAATTGTAGTATTACTATTATCTTTTACATTTTCATTCTTTTCAGTACTAGTATTCTTTTTAGTATCAGTTTTACCTTCAGTATCTGTTTCCTTTGTATTTTCTACTTCTTCTTTTTCATTTTCTTCTACTTTTTCATTATTCTCATTTTCTTCATTGTTAGTTTTATTTTCTTTTTTGACATTACTATTTATATTATTTTCATTTAATCTACTACTAACAACTTTTTGACCTACTAAAAAAGATATACTAAAAACTAATAAAACAATACTAAAAATTAAAATAATTTTTCTTTTCATCTTTTATCATCCCCTAAACTAGTTAAGGTATATTTAATTTTATTCTAATTGTACCTTAACAATACCATTATATATGCAAACGTATGTACTTGTCAATAAGATATTAAAAAAATTATCGACTTTTAGTTTTTTTGGGTACGATAATTTTTTCATCTAATAAAAGTAACATTTTTAAATATTTATTTAATGTATTTTTAGTTAGAAATTTAGCGTATTTAGTTATAATAATATTTCTTAATTCAGCTATTTTATTTCTAACTAAAAATACATCACTATCAGTAGTATCACTATTATCATTTAAACTAGCCACTAGATAAAGTAAATGCCCGTATTTTTTTTGTAAATTTTTATTAATTAAATTATTAATTATTTCTGTATCATAAATAGTTATTTTAAGATTATTTCTTTGCATTTTAAAACCATTTTCTTCATTTAATTCAATTATTTTAAAATCATTTTTTACTTCTCTAATCTTCATTATTATTCTCCATTAAATCTGGCCTTTTTTCTTTAGTCTTTTTTATTTGTTCTAATCTTCTATATTCATCTATTTTTTGATGATTACCACTTAAAAGTATATCTGGTACTTTAAGTCCTCTAAAATCCACTGGCTTAGTATAGGTTGGATAATCTAGTAAGTTATCGGTAAATGAATCATCTTCATAAGAATCTTTTTTAATTACGCCATCAATTAATCTTACGACAGAATCAGTTATAGCCATCGCAGGAATTTCTCCACCAGTTAAAATGTAATCACCAATACTAAGTTCTAAATCGACAAAATTTCTGATCCGTTCATCATATCCTTCATAATGACCACAGACAATAATTAAATGTTTATATTTTTTTAAATCTTTCGCTACACTTTGTTTATATACTTTACCTTGCGGACAGGTTAGAATAACTAATGAATCATCTGTTTTTAAATCTTCAATTGCTCTAACTACTGGTTCACACATTAAAACCATGCCAGCACCCCCACCATAAGGAGTATCATCAACTTGGTTATGTTTAAAAGGAGAATACTTTCGAAAATCTATGATATTAATTTCAACTAATTTATCATTAATTGCTCTTTTAATAATAGATTCTGATAAAAAACCATTAAACATATTCGGAAAAAGTGTCAATATATCTATTTTCATAATATTAAATCACTTCCTTTATTAGTATCTATTCTTTTATTTTTTAAATCAACATTTTTAATAAAATGGGAAATACAAGGTATATAATAATCTTTATCTAAATGAACTTTTAATAAATAATACTCTTTAGTTTCTGTATAATCTATAACTTTACCGATATATTTATCTTCATCATAGACATCTAAATCAATTAGATCACTTAATAAATATTCATCATCTTCTAGTTTTAAATCACTTCTTTTAATATATATATCATTACCTTTATATTTTAAAACTTCATTAATATTATTGTAACCCATCAAAGTTATTAATTCATATTCTTGATGATGACGATAAGTATTTACTACTTCTTTTATTTTATCTTCCCCAATATAAATATTAAAATCTTTTTTAAATACTCTTTCTTTAAATTCAAAATCACTTAGTACTTTAAGTTCACCAATTATTCCAAAAGTATTAATTATTTTACCTACGAATACATAATCATTCATTATTTACCTCATACATTAAGATACTTGCAGATACTCCGGCATTTAAACTTTCACAATTACTACTCATATTTATATAGACTTTTTCATCACACAAAGAAGATACTTCACTACTTACTCCACTACCTTCATTACCAATAACAATGGCACATTTAGCAAATTTTATCTCTTTAATATTTTTACCATTTTTAACATCAGTCGTAATTTTGGTATAACTTTTATCTAAATTATTTAAAAACTTATTTATATCACATCTTATCACATTAATATTAAATAGCATTCCTTCCGATGCTCTTATTACTTTAGGATTATATAAATCAACAGAGTTTTCACTTAAAATAATGGAATCAAAATTAAAGGCAACGGCACTTCTTATTATAGTACCTAAATTACCAGGATCTTGGATATTATCTAGAACTACTATATTACCTTGATATTCTTTTTCTTGCAAATGATTACATACAGCGATTACTTTGGCACTAGTAACTTGACTTGACAAAACTTTCATAACTTTTTCATTAACATAAAAGGTAGGTACATCATATGTTTTATTTTTATCTAAAGTAAATATTTCTTTTACTACTTCCTTTTTTAAGGCTTCATTTACTAAATGCTCATCTTCTACTAAAAACAACTTTTCTTGATCACGATATTTCTTTTGTTTTAATTTTTGGTAAAATTTAATTTTTTCATTATTAGTACTAGTAATTTCCATTATCTTCACCACATCTTTAGTATACTAAAACTAAAGGCTTTTGACAAGAAAAGACAATTTTTAAATTATAAAAACAGATTACTCCGACCGGTATGGTTGATAATCAACTATTAGACCGGTTTGTAGAGTAATCTGTTTCTGATAATGATAGTATCACTAATAATTACTATAGTCAATAAAACATAGTTATAATGTCCGGCATATTTTTAAACAAAAACGAGATACAACGACCGACAGGGTTGATTATCAACTCGAAACCGGTTAAAGATGTATCTCGTTTCTATTAATGATGTTATCATTATTAATTATTAAAGTCAATAGATTTTAGTTATAATGTCCGGTATAAATTTATCTTGATCTGCCAATTAAATTTTGATAAAAATCACTTAATATTTCTTTTTCTGGTGGTGTTATATTACTACTATCTAACATTTTATTATTATCACTTAATAATTCATCTTTTGTTTTACATCTAACTATGCCATTTTCTACAATATATAATAATTTTAATTTAGGAAATTCTTCTAATAATTCTGGTCTATTTTTAATTTCTTTTTCAAATTCTATATCAATAGTGGTAACTTCCCCATTATAAGTTCTATTTTTATTTTGTAATTTTTCAGATATTTCTTTTTCATAATCAAAATTTATAATATATTCACAGCCTAATTCTTTTAAATAACTAGTAAACTTTCTAAACATAAATAAATCAGCATATAACTCAAAAGAAACATATTGATAATTTTCTTGATAATATTTGGTATTCTCTCGACATATTACATGTTCTTTAATAAAATCTAATACAAGTGGTAATTCTTCCAAAGAATTATCTTCCATTAAACCAAATATTAATTCATGCCCTAATTCATGAAAAATATCTCCTAAAACACTATTAGAGCCATTATAATATAAATTATTAATTTGCGTATCTAATAATCTTATTAAATCAAACCAAGAGTCTGCTGTTGTAGTATTATTTTTACCAAGTTCAAAAAATTCTTCTTCATTTAATACTAAACATACAGGATAGTTACAATATTCTTCCATTCGATGTAAAGTAAAATTTTTAATTAATTCTTGAAAAGCCTCTACACTAATAGTAGATTTAGGTAATTGTAATAATCTATTTTTAATAAAATAATTAAATATATTTTGTAAATCAAATATAGTTGAATCATGATATATTAAAGCCTCTATTGCAGGTATTTCATACTTTTCAATATCTTCTCCTTTAGATAACTTTTTATTTATTTCATTATAAAACTTTTTAATTGTTTTATAATAAGAAAAAGTATCTAAAAAGTTATCTATTTTAGTAGTATCTGTTATATCAATTGAATATATTAAAGAAAATAATAAATTATTAGCATCTACTTTTCTAATTGGTAAATTTTCTACTTGAATTAAAAATCTATCTAAATATTTTTCTATTTTTTTAATAGTATCAATAGCATCTATATCTAGAGAGCCACAATAAGTACAATAATCACCAGTCATATGACCACCACAACTATGACATTTTCTACCTTGTCTTAAAAAATCTACTAAAGGTTTAATTTTAGCATATGTACTTATACATATATCATTAAAATATTTTTCATATCCTTTCATTTACTCACAACCTAATAAAATAGTAACAAATATTTTAATTTAATACAATAATAAAAGAGACTATCTAAGTCTCAAATTATGTTTGCACATCTAGGATATACGGATTTGATTTCGTTCCATCTCCACTTGCTATTTTTGCACTTGACTCAAGGTAGAAGACAGGACGGTACGCATCATCCTCCATTATATAGCTTGCACCCTGAACACCAATTGGATTCACAGTCCGTGAATAGACACCCAACATGCTGAAATCACCAATACCAAAGCGAGTGATCAAGTATTCATAATCCCGTGATGTATTGTATCCATCTTTTTTAAAATGAATCCAACTATTTTTTATATTATCTCTATTTCCAGGATTTCCTCCTATATATGCATAATCTACATCATGCATATACATTAATCCTATTTTGGCTGGTACACTTTTACTCCATGTATAATCTTTTTCAGCGCATTCTGAAATTGAACTACATGTTGTTTGTCCTTGTTCTTCATCTGGCCATCTTCTCTTTGCTGATGTTTTCCCTGTTTCTATTGCATGCATATAATCACCATTATATGCATTTGCACTACCATCGTGTATATTTGTATCACCATACATCCATTCGTGATATGCTATTAGATTATACCATTCACTTGGTGATTCTCCACCATTTACTCCATCTTTATCACCTGATTGCAAATAATCATATTGTGTACTATCTACAAATATATCGGTATTGGCGCCATTATTATAACCTGATCCTGGAATTTCTCCATTACTTGTTCCATTTAGTCTTTTATATATATCTACATTTGGCCATTCACATTTATCCCCTAAACAATCAGATACTAAATATTTTGAATTCCAAGCAAATCCAAATATGTTTCCTTCTTTAATAAATGTTTCTTTTAATAAATATAATTGTCCCTCTTTTGTTACTCCTATTATTCTATACATATATTTATCTATTCCATCTGGTATACTATCCCCATCACTATCTGTTTCATTTGTTCCACAATTATCTTCTGTTCCAAAACATATCCAATTAGCTACATTATCTGTTCCTTGATATCTATACATATCTCCTTGTATATCTGTACTTAAATTTTTATTTGTATCTGTTTCTCTTAACTTTCCTATTATTGATTTATCAAAATATACTGTACAATATATTGTCTTATTTGTTGTTAATGTTATTTTACCATCTTTATATGTTATGGCGTCTTTTACCTCTGCTCCATTATTATCTATACATTTTGCTTCTTTAAATTGATAATCATCGCCTGGCCATGTATTTTCTTGATATTCTTGATATTTATCTTTTTCACTATTTTCCTGAATCATTATTGCAAATGATTTATTACTTTTTATTTCTCTTAATTTTACCTCGGGTAATTCTACATATTTTGGTTTCATTATATATTTGACTCCGACAAACATTATTAAAATTAATAATATTCCTATTATTCCTAATAGATATTTTCTATTCTTTTTTATCATTATATAACTCTCCTTATTATTATAAGATTATTATATAATACCCCCCCCGAGAGTCAAGATTTTTCAAGGCAGTTTACAATATTTTTGTACCACTTTTATTCGGGGTTTAAAAATGGTACTATTAGAAAGGATGTGATTTTATGT